>NZ_JBXFWG010000084.1:0-9075 GCF_056854535.1 Stenotrophomonas sp. STEN054
GGGGGGGCCCGCGCGGGGGGGGCGCGCCGCCCCGGCGGCCCCCCGGCGGGTGGGGGGGGCGCCGCCCCGGGGGCGGGCCGGGCGCCGCCCCCCCCCGGGCGACCACCCGCATCACCTCAACCGTGCAGGTCGTAGCGGTCCAGCTCCATCACCCGCGTCCAGGCGGCGATGAAATCCTGCACGAACTTCTTCTCGCCATCGGCGCTGGCATACACCTCGGCCAGTGCGCGCAGCACGGCGTTGGAACCGAACACCAGGTCGGCACGGGTGCCGGTCCAGCGTGCGCTGCCATCACCGCGGCCGCGGCCTTCATAGCGCTCGCGGCCCGTGGCCTTCCACTGCGTGCCCATGTCCAGCAGGTTGACGAAGAAGTCGTTGCTCAACGTGCCGATGCGCGTGGTGAACACGCCGTGCTTGCCCCCGTCGGCATTGGCGCCGAGCACGCGCAGGCCACCGACCAGGGCGGTCATCTCCGGCGCGGTCAGGGTCAGCAGCTGCGCCTTGTCGATCAGCAGCGCCTCGCCCGGCACGCTGTAGGCGCCCTTGAGGTAGTTGCGGAAGCCGTCGGCCGCCGGTTCCAGCACCGCGAACGATTCGACGTCGGTCTGTTCCTGGCTGGCATCGGTACGGCCCGGGGTGAACGGCACGCTGACCTCATGGCCACCGGCCTTGGCCGCCTGTTCCACGCCCACGCCACCGGCCAGCACGATCAGATCGGCCAGCGATACCTGCTTGCTGCCGCCGCCATTGAACTCGGCCTGCACCTTTTCCAGCGCGGCCAGCACCTTGCCCAGCTGCTGCGGCTGGTTCACCGCCCAGTCTTTCTGCGGGGCCAGGCGGATGCGCGCGCCATTGGCACCGCCACGCTTGTCCGAACCACGGAAGGTCGAGGCCGAGGCCCAAGCGGTGGACACCAGCTCGGCGACGCTGAGGCCGGTCGCGGCGATCTTCTGCTTCAGCGCGGCGATGTCCTTTGCATCGATCAGCGGGTGCCTGGCTTCTGGCACCGGATCCTGCCAGATGAATTCCTCGGCCGGAATTTCCGGGCCCAGGTAACGCGCACGCGGGCCCATGTCGCGGTGGGTCAGCTTGAACCAGGCACGGGCAAAGGCATCGGCGAAGGCCTGCGGATTCTCGAGGAACTTGCGCGAGACCTTTTCGTAGGCCGGGTCCATGCGCAGCGACAGGTCGGTGGTCAGCATGGTCGGGCGGTGCTTCTTCGACGGATCGTGCGCGTCGGGAATGACCGCGTCGGCGTTCCTGGCCACCCACTGGTGGGCACCGGCCGGGCTCTTGGTCAGTTCCCATTCGTTGCCGAACAGGATCTCGAAGAAGTCGTGGCTCCACTCCGCCGGGGTGCGCGTCCAGGTCACCTCCAGGCCGCTGGTGATGGTGTCGCCGCCCTTGCCGCTGCCGAAGCTGCTGGCCCAGCCCAGGCCCTGGCTTTCCAGGCCTGCGGCTTCGGGCTCCTTGCCGACGTTGTCGGCCGGGCCGGCGCCGTGGGTCTTGCCGAAGCTGTGGCCACCGGCGATCAGGGCGACGGTCTCCTCATCGTCCATCGCCATGCGGGCGAAGGTGTCGCGGATGTCATGCGCGGCCAGCACCGGGTCGGGGTTGCCGTCCGGGCCTTCCGGGTTCACGTAGATCAGGCCCATCTGCACGGCGGCCAGCGGGTTCTCCAGCTTGCGCGAGTGCACGTCGCCGTCGGCATCGTCATCGGACACCAGCACGCCGTGGTCTTCCTGCACGCCCTCGGAGCCGTGCTTGTAGCGCACGTCGCCACCCAGCCAGGTGGTTTCGCGGCCCCAGTACACATCCTGGTCCGGTTCCCAGGTATCGGGGCGGCCGCCGGCGAAACCGAGCGTCTTGAAGCCCATCGACTCAAGGGCGACGTTGCCGGTGAGGATCAGCAGGTCGGACCAGGAGATCGCCTGCCCGTACTTCTGTTTGATCGGCCACAGCAGGCGGCGCGCCTTGTCCAGGCTGACATTGTCCGGCCAACTGTTGAGCGGGGCGAAGCGCTGCTGGCCGCGACCGCCGCCGCCACGGCCATCGCCGATGCGGTAGGTGCCGGCGCTGTGCCAAGCCATGCGGACGAATAGGCCGCCGTAGTGGCCGAAGTCGGCCGGCCACCAGTCCTGCGAATCGGTCATCAGCGCCTTCAGGTCGGCCTTCAGCGCAGCGTAGTCCAAGCCCTTGAAGGCCGTGGCGTAATCGAAGCCCGCATCGAGCGGATTGGAGCGGCTGGAGTGCTGGTTGAGCAGCTCCACGCGCAGCTGGTTCGGCCACCAGTCGCGATTGGTCGTCGCGTCACCGACGACGGCGTGGTTGAAAGGGCACTTGGCTTCGCTTTTCATGGGTGTCTACCTGCGGGCTGGCGAAAGGTGGAATCGGGGGAGGCCTGACCACCATAGATGGCACCTACTGATGGGTAAATTCGATTGATTCAACCGGTGTGATAGTGGCGGCCTATCAGGGGCAGGGCTTGGACCGTTGTGCGCGATCAGCGCTTGAGCAGGCCGGCACCGAGCTTGAGCAGATCGCTGGCGCCGAACTGGCCGTCGCCGTCCTGGTCGAGTGCGCCTCCGAGCAGGCTGCCGAGGCCGCCGCCAGCGTGCTGGGTTTCCTGGCCGAGGGCCGAGCTGAGTTCGCCGGCATTGCCCTGCTGGGCGAAGCGCTGGGCCAGGAACGACATGACGATGGGGGCGAGGATGGCCAGCAGCTTGCTGGTGGTGCCGCTGTCCAGGCCGATCTTCTGGCCAAGCAGTTCGGCCGCCTGCGGCTGCTGGCCGCCGAACACATGGCCGAGGATGCCGGCGCCGTCGGTCGCGCCACTCCGGCCACCGCCCATCACCGCGCCGAGGATGCCGCCCAGGTCGGAACCGCCACCGCCGCTGCCGTCGGCCAGGTGGTCGCGCTGCAGCGCGTTGAGCAGGGACTGCGCGCCCTGCGGTTCACTGGCGTTCTGGCCCAGTGCGCCCAGCAGAAGCGGCAGGGCACTGCCTACCGCCTGGGTGGTCTGGCCGCGGTCCAGGCCGAGCTGCTGGGACACCTGCTGCAGGCCTTGTCCCTGCTGCAGCTGCTGGAAGAGGGACGCGGCGAGGGATTCGGTGTTCACGGCGGTCTCCGTTCTGTGAAGGAAGGACCGCCCGAGCATAACGCCGGGTACACGACGGAAATGCGAAGGCAGCCGAGCGTGGGCTCGGCTCTACAACGGTTGCGCGGGGCCATGCCCGGCGGCGGGGGTTACACCAGTCGAGCGTGGGCTCGGCTCTACAGCGGTAGCGCCGGGCCATGCCCGGCGGCGGGGGTTACACCAGCCGAGCGTGGGCTCGGCTCTACAGCGGTAGCGCCGGGCCATGCCCGGCGGGCGGGGTTACAACAACGTCTTCAACAGGTACAGGGCTTCCAGTGCCTGCTTCGGGGTCAGCTCATCCGGGTCGATCGCGGCCAGCGCTTCCTGCGCCTTGTTGGCCGGTGCGCTGAACAGGCCGAACTGCTGCGGTGCATCCAGCGCCTGCGGCGAGACCTCGGCGGCATGGCTCTCGCCACCGCGCTGCTCCAGCTCGGCCAGACGGCGACGCGCCTGCGCTACGGTCACGCGCGGCAGGCCGGCCAGCGCCGCTACCTGCAGACCGAAGCTGCGGTTGGCCGGGCCGTCCTTCACCGCGTGCATGAACACCAGCGCCTCGCCATGCTCGACGGCATCCAGGTGCACGTTGGCGATGCCGCTGCGGCCGCCTTCGTGCTGCTCGTCGGCCAGCGCGGTCAGCTCGAAGTAGTGGGTGGCGAACAGCGTATAGCAGCGGTTCTGGTAGGCCAGGTGACGGGCCACCGCATCGGCCAGGGCCAGGCCGTCGTAGGTGGACGTGCCGCGGCCGATCTCGTCCATCAGCACCAGCGAATGCGCGGTGGCGTGGTGCAGGATGTAGCTGGTCTCGGCCATTTCGACCATGAAGGTCGATTGCCCGCGCGCCAGGTCGTCACCGGCGCCGATGCGGGTCAGGATGCGGTCGATCGGACCGATCAGCGCACGGCTTGCCGGCACGAAGCTGCCGATATGGGCCAGCAGCACGATCAGCGCGTTCTGCCGCATGTAGGTCGATTTACCGCCCATGTTCGGGCCGGTGATGACCAGCATGCGACGGTCCGGATGCAGGTCCAGGTCGTTCGGCTCGAACGGCTGTTCGCGCACGGCTTCAACCACCGGATGGCGGCCGCGTTCGATCTTCAGGCAGGGCTCGGTGTGCAGTTCCGGCCGCGCCCAGTCCAGTGCCTGCGCGCGCTCGGCGAAGGCGGCCAGCACATCCAGTTCGCTCAGCGCGGCGGCGCACTGTTTCAGCGGTTCCAGCTGGCCGCCCAGCGTGTCCAGCAGCTGCTCGTACAGGTACTTCTCGCGCGACAGCGAACGGTCGCGCGCAGAGAGTACCTTGTCCTCGAAGGCCTTCAGTTCCTCGGTGATGTAGCGCTCGGCATTGGTCAGCGTCTGCCGGCGGGTGTAGTGCACCGGCGCGCGGTCGGACTGCCCCTTGCTGATCTCGATGTAATAGCCGTGCACGCGGTTGTAGCCCACCTTGAGGGTGGCGATACCGCTGCTTTCGCGCTCGCGCTGTTCCAGGTCGACCAGGAACTGGTCAGCGTGGGTGGACAGGCGGCGCAGTTCGTCCAGCTCGGCATCGAAGCCATCAGCCAGCACGCCGCCATCGCTCAGCTTCAGCGGCGGCATCTCGGCGATGGCGCTGGCCAGCAGGTGCGCGCACTCGTCGTGCTCGCCCAGCGCAGCGTGCAGGGTCTGCAGGCGCGGCGAATCCAGCGGCGCCAGCACCTCGCGCACGGCCGGCAGCAGGCCCAGGCCATCGCGCAGGGTGGAGAAATCGCGCGGGCGCGCCGAGCGCAGCGCCACGCGGGTGAGGATGCGTTCGAGATCGCCGAGGCGACGGAACTGCTCGCGGACGTCGGCGTCGCTGCCGCGGTCGATCAGCGTTTCCACTGCATGGTGGCGCTGCACCAGCACCTCGCGCAGGCGCAGCGGGCGGTGCAGCCAGCGGCGCAGCAGGCGACCGCCCATTGGCGTCACCGTGCTGTCGAGCACGCCCAGCAGCGTGTTGCGGGTGTCGCCGTCCACGCGCGTATCCAGTTCCAGATGACGGCGGGTGGCGGCATTCATCGCGATCGCCTCGCCGGCGGTTTCCATCGCGATCGAGGTGAGGTGCGGCAGGCGCTGCTTCTGGGTTTCCTCGACATAGCCGAGCAGGGCACCGGCCGCAGCGGTGGCGCGCGGCTTGTCGTCGATGCCGAAACCGCTCAGGTCGTGCAGCTTGAAGAAGGCCAGCAGCTGGCGGCGGCCGCTGTCCGCATCGAACAGCCACGGCGCGCGGCGGCGCACGCCGCTGCGCTGGCGCAGGAACTCGGGCCAGTTCTCTTCGTCGGGCACCAGCAGCTCGGCCGGCTCCAGGCGGGCCAGTTCGGCTTCCAGTGCGTCGTCGGTCTCCACTTCGTTGACCAGGAAACGGCCACCGGCCAGGTCGGCCCAGGCCAGGCCGTAGCCCTGCTTCGTGCGCGACAGCGCCATCAGCAGGGTGTCGCGGCGCTCGTCCAACAGGGCTTCGTCGGTGACCGTGCCGGGGGTGACGATACGCACCACCTTGCGCTCGACCAGGCCCTTGGCCAGGGCCGGGTCGCCGATCTGTTCACAGATGGCCACCGATTCGCCCAGCGCCACCAGGCGGGCCAGGTAGCCCTCGTAGGCATGCACCGGCACGCCGGCCATCGGAATGGGCGCGCCGCCGGAGCTGCCGCGCTGGGTCAGGGTGATGTCCAGCAGCCGCGCCGCCTTGCGAGCGTCGTCGTAGAACAGCTCGTAGAAGTCGCCCATGCGGAAGAACAGCAGCAGGTCCGGATAGTCGGATTTTGCTGCGAAGAACTGCTTCATCAGGGGGGTATGCTCTTGAGTACCCTTGGATTCGCTGCGTTTCGCTTTTGAATCAGTGGCTTGCAATGGATTCCGTCTCTGTCAGTGAAGGCGGGTTGCCGTTCGAAACGGCAAGTAACGGGGTTTTTGTTGCGATGGTGTTGCGACGCCCAGTTGCTTGGGCAAAGATCGACGCCAACCGGGACACGGGCGATCATGCCAAAAAAAGTTGCGACGGACCGCGCCACCCGGCGCCAGGTCACCAAGTTTAGTCTGACCCACCAACAGGTGATGGAGCTTTCGGTTCGCCGCATCCCTGCGTCGGGGGGCGTGGGCAAGCGCGCCAAGCTGGTGGATCGGCCGTTGGAGCAGGGCGACAAGGCCTATCGCGTGCTGGATGGAAACCAAGGGGCACCGGTGGGCTTTGGTTTTACGTGGGGAAGACCCGCACCACCTACGAAGTCGTCCGACGGGGAGCACAGGGCGTTCGTCGCTTCGGGTTGGGCAATGTCACGGACATCAAGGGGGCTGGGAAGGTGGGGAAGGTCGCCAAGAAGGCAGGGAAGGCAAAGCCGATTCGAAAACTTAACCAGAAGGCCAAGGCGAAGGCGGCGGGTTAACCCCGGGAACCAGGGCCCGAGGGCGCGTTTAAAGGCCTTGGTCGAGGCACATGACTCGATCGACATGGCTCTCACAGACGCGCTTGGAAGAGGAAGCGGGGTCGGCAAAACGTGCGTCCTCCAAGCCGTGGTAAAGCTCTGGCCTGCGAGGCGCGTGGCGGTCGCGGAGGGAAGGTATCTGGCAGTCAGCTGTCGTTGTGTCTTCACGTGGCTTGAGCCACGGGCTTGGGGCGGGTGCTTGGGTGAAGCTTGCTCCCCGCCAGTCGTAGAGGAGGTGGGGAGCACAGGGCGGCATTTTTTTACTCGCGCTGCGGTTTTACCTGCGAAGAGTCGTCAGCTTAGAAGGCTTACGCGCCTTAATTGTGAGTGTCGTCACGCATAATGGACTGGAAGTTGATTGACATCGCTATCGGCGAACACTAGCCTCCGCATTGCAATTCACCCTTTTCGACAAAGGAAGTCAGAATGAAGATCAAGATGATTGGAAACTCGATTCTGATCGGGGCCACTGCTATGGCCCTTACTCCTCAGGTGGCAGTTGCGGTTGCGCCCAATGGGCAGACGACGACTTCAGTAGTTCAGGTTTCTAAAGACGTCAACAGGACGGATTTTGTGAATCGTCTCACGAAAACGTTCAAGACGATGGCTGCATCAGATTCGGTAGAGACAAGCGCTGCAGGTATTCAGTACCTTGAGGCAATTCAGAGTCCCGGGATCTACGGCCTCATCGAGCAAATTTCAGTTCCGTATTTCTCGGGAAATGCGAATAATGTGTCGATCATGTATGACGCGCCCCCCCAGGTTGGCTCGATTAGGACCAGCCAATGGTGCGGTCAAAAAGATGGTTACACATACGTTTTTCAGGTGACTGAGAAATATATGCAAATGACGCCGAACGGTCACGTTTATGGTTGGGTACAGACGAAATCAACCCAATGGATGGTGACAACTTGCCCGGGCGAGTTGGTTTGATAGCGGGTGACCGCGGGTCCGGCTGCACAAGCATTGCTCGAAGAGAGTTTTTGGCGTGCCAAAAGCCGATTCTCTTCTTCGCCAATGCCTTGGGTGATCATTTGCTTACACGGCCGACTGTATTGGCGTTGACCGAGGTTTTTGAGGGGCGTCTGGGCTACATGGGGGCTCCGTTCTCGGCAGAGCGATTCTATCCTGACGCGGATTTTAGGTGTGTGTGCCCAGTTGCTTTTTCTTATGGCGACGGCGGGGCGCATGACTTTGAAATGGCATCGGTGTTGTCTTACGGGAATAGCTTCGACGCGATCATTTCTTTGAATCCTTGGCACTCTCCGCTGCTGGAAAGTGTCCGTCATACCATCGCGCCAAAGCCTTTCGTCACGCTCGGCAGCGATAGCGGCGTGCTTGCATGCAACCCGCAGCCGAAGAAGGACATGGCTGCAAAAATTTTTGCAATGGCCAAATTTTTCAGGAAAGATTTTGAGCTCAGTTCGTTCTTGTCGGTGCATCCTGCGTCGCCACACGCGCGAGCATGCGCCGACTACATCTTTAGTGAACTTCCGCAGGGGAAAAAAGTGCTCTGCGTCCATACTTGGACGCATGATCTGAAAAGGTGGCCGACACAGCGTTTCAAGGAAGTCATCGCTGCGTTCATTTTGCGTTTCCCCGAGTACGTAGCGCTTGTTGTGGATCCTGCCGACACGGAGCTGGACACCGGTCTGCCAGTCGGTGCGGTTTTTACTTGTGATGGCGTTGATCTCGACACGGCTACCGATTTGGTTGCCCGCAGTGATCTCTTCCTGGGCATAGATTCCTATTTCCTTCATGTCGCAGATTTCAGTGGCGTCCCGAGCGTTGGAATCTTTGGGCCGACGAATCCTGAAAGATGGGGGGCGTCTTACTCGCCTGCTATCAGTCTGCGCTCGGGACGATCTCCACTGGAAGTTTCCAGTGGTAGCGTCTTGAGCGCCTTGGTGGAGATGGCTGGCCGAGAGCGTTGGGATCGACGTATGAGGGGTGCCCACGAACGCGCATTTTGGGCTTTGGCGTAACGGAAGTTCGCATTTCTTGATGATTCCAAGCAGTAATGGCGGCCAATTCAGGCCTTCAGTGGTATCTACTGCTTTCAAGGGCTGACAGTTGCACTGGGCGGTCTCAACTTGCAAGCGCAACACGTGATCTGAAAGCTTGTAGCTCAATGTCCATCGCTTCCGCGGGCGTCTTCCAGCCCAGCGTCTGGCGTGGGCGCGTGTTCATCAGCCACGCCACGTGATTGAGATATTCCTGGCTCGCCATGGACAGGTCCACGCCTTTGGGCAGGAACTGGCGTAGCAGGCCGTTGGTGTTCTCGTTGCTTCCACGTTGCCAAGGCGCATGGGGATCGGCGAACCAGACATCCATATTTAGTCTGTCCATCAGCTCGGCATAGCACGTCATTTCGGTGCCCCGGTCGTAGGTCATGTGAATCGCCCAGGCTTTTGTAGACAGTCGTCAGCCGTTTAGTGCGTACCGCTTCTCAAACTCTACCGGGGACAGCCCGTCGTTGGAACTGTGCCGCCGCTTTGGGTTGTA
>NZ_JBXFWG010000085.1:0-9010 GCF_056854535.1 Stenotrophomonas sp. STEN054
GGGCGGGTCTTTTTTTTGTGGGGGGGGGGGGGGGGGGGGGTCGCGGGACGGTGGGGGCCTGGGTTGGCGCCATGGAGCCACCAGGGACGGGTTTACGGCGTGTCCCGCGAACCCACCCCACCCGGCCCAGCGCATGAAGCCGGTCGACTAACAGTCGACCCCACCAAAACACCGCCACGAGGGGCTGCGCCGTTGGCCGGATCCCCCCGCGACAAACCCGCGCACGTGCGCAATCCCCGCGAACGGCGGACAATGGAGATCTAAGGCGGCCCGCCACGCCGCCCCTCCCGCTTTCCGCTGCAAGGAATCCCCCATGGCCGCCCGCAAGTCCACCGCCCCCCTCATCGAAGTCACCGCCCGCCCCGGCAAGCCGCTGGGCATGGCCCCGGCCACCTTCCTGCGCGACTTCTGGCAGAAGTGCCCGCTGCTGATCCGCAACGCCTTCCCTGATTTCCAGACCCCGGTGCAGCCGGAAGACCTGGCCGGGCTGGCCTGCGAGGAGGGCGTGCTGGCGCGCCTGATCCAGCACGACAAGGCCCAGGACGGCTGGCGCGTGCGCAGCGGCCCGTTCCAGGAAGACGTGTTCCCCGCCCTGCCCGACCGCGACTGGACCCTGCTGGTGCAGGACGTCGACAAGTGGGACCCGGACGTGCGCGCGCTGATCGAGCACTTCAACTTCCTGCCGCGCTGGCGCATGGATGACGTGATGATCAGCTTCGCCGCCACCGGTGGCTCGGTAGGCGCCCACGTCGACCAGTACGACGTGTTCCTGCTGCAGGCCCACGGCCACCGCCGCTGGCAGATCGACGCCAGCGAATCGATCAAGGGCAAGCGCCCGCCGCTGGCCTTCCGCCCGGACGTGGAACTGAAGCTGCTGCAGGTCTTCAAGCCCACCCACGACTGGGTGCTGGCACCGGGCGACATGCTGTATCTGCCGCCGAACGTGCCGCACCACGGCGTGGCCGAGGATCCCTGCCTGACCTTCTCCTTCGGCATGCGCGCGCCGGCCTCGGCCGAGCTGATCAGCGATTACCTGGACACGCTCATCGCCGATGCCGACGAGAACATCCGCTACCAGGACCCCGACCTGAAGGTGCCGGCCGATCCGAACGAAATCGATACGGTGGCGATGGCGCGGGTGATCACCGCGCTCAACGCCATCCGCATGAACGACCCGGACAAGCTGGGTGACTGGTTCGGCCGCTTCATCACCACCTACCGCGCGGCGGGCGAAGTGATGGCCCACCAGGCCGCTCCGGCCCCGGAAGAAGTGGTCCACGCCCTGGCATCGGGCCTGCTGCTGCAGCGCCACCCGTGGGCACGCCTGGCCTGGCGCCGGGCCAAGCGCGGCGCCAGCCTGTATGTCAGCGGCCAGGATTTCGCCCTGCCGGTGAAGGACGCGCAGCGCCTGGCCGGTGCCGAGCAGCTCGACGCGGCGGCCTACCGTGGCCTGTCCGACAAGGGCCGCGCGGTGCTGCAGCAGCTGCTGGTCGGCGGCGTGTTCCAGCTGATCGATCCGAACGAGGTGTTTGACGCCGAGGATGAGGATGAAGGCGGGGACGCCGCGGTGCTGGGCGAAGTGGTCGAGGGCCACGATCAGGTAGCCGAACTCGACGACGAGGTGGTCTCCGACGACGTGCACACCGTGACCGTCCACGACGACGGTATCGAGGTCATCGTCAACTTCGAAGACCACGACGAAGAAGACAGCGACGCCGGTCGCGCCTGAGCCATGGCCACGATCCGGGTCCAGCAGGTCAGCCACGCCGACGCCCACGTCGCCATCCATGACGTGCGGCAGCAGGTGTTCGTGCAGGAACAGGGCATCGCCGCCGAACTGGAGCGTGATGCGCTGGACCCGGTCTGTGCCCACGTGCTGGCGTTTGACGCCGACGGCCAGCCGGTCGGCACCGGCCGCCTGGCCCCCGATGGCCGCATCGGCCGCATGGCGGTGCTGGCCAGCCTGCGCAACCAGGGCGTCGGCGAGGCCCTGCTGGAGGCGCTGGTGCAGGCCGGCCGCCAGCTCGGCCTGGCCGAGGTGCACCTGCACGCGCAGCTGCCGGCGCGTGATTTCTACGCCCGCCAGGGCTTCCTGCCCGAAGGCGAGGTGTTCGAGGAGGCCGGCATCGGCCACCTGCAGATGCGCCGCCGGCTGGGCGTGGCCAGTGCCATCGACAGCCGCGCCGAGGCGGTGGCCATCACCACGGCCATCCTCCACCGCGCCCGCCGCCAGCTGTGGCTGCACAGCCGCCAGCTCGACCCCGGCCTGCTGGATGCGCCGCCGGTTCAGGCGGCCCTGCGCCGCTTCGTCACCGCCCGTCACGACAAGCAGCTGCGGGTGATCGTGCACGATGCGGCCGCGATTGCGGCTGCCGGCGCACCGCTGCTGGCCCTGGCCCAGCGCCTGCCCAGCGTGATCCAGTTCCGCGAGGTCAGCGATCCGATCGATCGCGCGCTGGCCTCGGCCTGCCTGGTCAATGACGCGGGTGACTTCTACTTTCGTCTTATCGGCCATCGCCTGGACGGCGAAGCCGGAATCGCACTGCCGGCACGTTCGCAGCCGTTCGAGCAGCAATTGCAGCGCGTCTGGGACCGTTCGCGCGATTGCAGCGAACTGCGCGCGCTCGGCATCTGAGCGCGCTGTCCCGGACAAACCTGTCTGGGAGCGACACCGGGGGACGCGCATTGCCGCTGGCGGTGCCCCTTCGTGTCCGGATGGGGGTACAATTTGGCCGTTTGAACGCGCCCGTGCAGGGCTATTCATTTTCCTGCAGGGTCCTTCTGAAGCCATACCCCACAAAGCGAATCAGCACCCTCCATCGTGGACAATCAACTGAAGCAGTTTGCGCAATCTTCGCAACTCGCCGGCGGCAACGCCTCCTATGTCGAGGACCTGTACGAGCAGTACCTGGTCTCCCCGGATAGTGTCGATCCCAAATGGAAAACCTACTTCGACGGCTTCAAGGGCCGCGAAGCAGGCGACATTCCGCACTCGGCCGTCATCTCCCACATCGCGGACGCGGCCAAGGATGCGCTGAAAGCCGGCACCGGTACGGGTGCAGGCGACGAGCGTGAGCGCAATGTCGGTCGTCTGATCACTGCCTACCGTTCGCGCGGCCACCTCGATGCGCGCCTGGACCCGCTGGGCCTGACCACGCCGGTCAACACGCCGGACCTGGGCCTGCCGTTCCACAGCCTGTCCGACGGCGATCTCAACAGCGAGTTCAGCACCGGCGGCGTCGGCGGCCAGCCGCGCATGAAGCTGCGTGACCTGCTGGCACGCCTGAAGGCAACCTACACCGGCTCGATCGGTGCAGAGTTCATGCACATCGCCGAAGTCGAGCAGCGCCAGTGGATCTACAAGAAGCTGGAACTGGCCGGTGGCAACTACCAGCTGGACGCTGACACCCAGCGCCGCACGCTGGAGCGCCTGACCGCCGCCGAAGGCCTCGAGCGTTACCTGCACACCAAGTACGTCGGCCAGAAGCGCTTCTCGCTGGAAGGCGGCGACTCGCTGATCCCGATGATGGACACCATCATCCGCAGCGCCGGCAAGGATGGCGTCAAGGACGTGGTCATCGGCATGGCCCACCGTGGCCGCCTGAACGTGCTGGTCAACACCCTCGGCAAGAACCCGCGCAAGCTGTTCGACGAGTTCGAAGGCAAGTTCGAGCACGACGAGCACGCCTCGGCCGGTGACGTGAAGTACCACATGGGCTTCTCGGCCGACGTGGCCACCGACGGTGGCCCGGTGCACCTGGCGCTGGCGTTCAACCCGTCGCACCTGGAAATCGCCGACCCAGTCGTTGCCGGTTCCGTGCGTTCGCGCCAGGAGCGCCGCAAGGACACCGCCCGCAAGCAGGTCATGCCGATCCTCATCCACGGCGACGCGGCCTTCTCCGGCCAGGGCGTGGTCATGGAGCTGTTCCAGATGTCGCAGGCCCGCGGCTTCGCCGTCGGCGGCACCGTGCACATCGTGGTCAACAACCAGGTCGGCTTCACCACCTCCAACCCGCTGGATACGCGTTCCACGCGCTATGCCACCGACGTGGCGAAGATGATCGCCGCCCCGGTGCTGCACGTGAACGGTGATGATCCGGAAGCGGTCGTGTTCGCCGCGCAGCTGGCCTTCGAATTCCGCCAGAAGTTCGCCAAGGACGTGGTCATCGACCTGATGTGCTACCGCCGTTGGGGCCACAACGAGGCCGACGAACCGGCGATCACCCAGCCGCTGATGTACCAGGTGATCCGCAAGCACCCGACCACCCGCGAGCTGTACGCCGAGCAGCTGGAAAAGGCAGGCGTGATCGCCGCCGGCGCCGGCAAGGCGATGGTCGATGCGTACCGCGACAAGCTGGACGGTGGCGAAGTGACCACCGAACTGGCCAAGGTCGAGAAGACCCCGCCGACCAGCCCGCTGTTCGTCGATTGGCCGAAGCTGCTGGAAGGCAAGCTGTCCGATGAGATCTCCACCAAGGTGGACAAGGACAAGCTGGTCGAGCTGGCCAAGCTGATCAATACCGTGCCGGAAGAAGTGCAGCTGCACTCGCGCGTGTCGAAGGTCTACGACGACCGCCGCAAGATGGCCGCCGGCGAGATCCCGGGCGACTGGGGCTTTGCCGAGAACCTGGCCTACGCCACCCTGCTGGACGAGGGCAATGCCCTGCGCCTGGTCGGCCAGGACGTTGGCCGCGGCACCTTCACCCACCGCCACGCGATCCTGCACGACCAGAAGACCGACAACTACTACCTGCCGCTGCGGCAGCTGGTGGATTCGCCGGAGAAGGCCACCATCATCGATTCGCTGCTGAGCGAAGAAGCCGTGATGGCCTATGAGTACGGTTTCTCGACCACCGATCCCAACACCCTGTGCATCTGGGAAGGCCAGTTCGGCGACTTCGCCAACGGCGCCCAGGTGGTGATCGACCAGTTCATCGCTGCCGGCGAAGCCAAGTGGGGCCGCATCTCGGGCCTGACCCTGCTGCTGCCGCACGGCTATGAAGGCCAGGGTCCGGAACACAGCTCGGCGCGCCTGGAGCGCTTCCTGCAGCTGTGCGCGCTGGAAAACATGCTGGTCGTGGTTCCGTCCACCCCGGCACAGGCCTTCCACATGCTGCGCCGCCAGCAGCACCTGACCACCCGCAAGCCGCTGGTGGTGATGTCGCCCAAGTCGCTGCTGCGCCACAAGCTGGCCGTGTCGACCCTGGACGAGCTGGCAAACGGCGAGTTCCAGCACCTGATCGGCGACGCCAATGCCGATGCCAGGAAGGTCAAGCGCGTGGTGCTGTGCTCGGGCAAGGTCTACTACGACCTGCTGGAAGACCAGACCAAGCGTGGCCAGGACGACGTGGCGATCATCCGCGTGGAACAGCTGTACCCGTTCCCGCGTGCGCTGCTGGCCGCCGAACTGAAGAAGTACGGCAAGGCCACCGACGTGGTGTGGACGCAGGAAGAACCGCAGAACCAGGGTGCGTGGTACCAGATCCGCCACCACCTGCAGTTCTGCCTGGCCGATGGCCAGAACCTGCACTACGCCGGTCGCGCACGTTCGGCTTCGCCGGCTGCCGGTCACATGGCTGACCACGTCCGCGAACAGCAGCAGCTGGTCGCCGATGCACTGGTCAACCCGTTCAACGACACGTTCGCTGAATAATTCCTCCCCTATTTAGAAGACAAACCAGGAAGCTCCCGCAATGGCCACCGAAGTCAAAGCCCCGGTACTGCCCGAATCCGTCGCCGACGGCACCATCGCCACCTGGCACAAGAAGGTGGGCGACGCCGTCAAGCGCGACGAAAACCTGCTTGACCTGGAAACCGACAAGGTCGTCCTGGAAGTGCCGTCGCCGGTCGACGGCGTGATCAAGGAGATCAAGTTCAAGGAAGGCGACACCGTGACCTCCAGCCAGGTCGTGGCGATCATCGAAGAAGGCGCCGTGGCTGCTGCCCCGGCTCCGGCCGCTGAAGCCGCTCCGGCTGCCGCCGCTGCGCCGGCCGCTGCTGCGCCGGCCGCCGCCGCCGCTCCGGCCCCGGCTGCGAAGTCGGCCGCCGACGCGCTGCCGCCGGGCGCCCGCTTCACCGCCATCACCGAAGGCGTGAACCCGTCCGACGTCGACGGCACCGGCCGCCGCGGTGCGGTCACCAAGGAAGACATCGTCAACTTCGCCCGCAACGGCGGCGCCGGCAAGGCCGGTGGCGCACGTCCGGAAGAACGCGTGCCGATGACCCGCATCCGCAAGCGCATCGCCGAGCGCCTGATGGAGTCGAAGAACTCCACCGCCATGCTGACCACCTTCAACGAAGTCGACCTGTCCAAGGTGTCGGCGGCGCGCAAGGAACTGCAGGACGAGTTCGTCAAGGCACACGGCATCAAGCTGGGCTTCATGAGCTTCTTCGTGAAGGCCGCTGCCAACGCCCTGCAGCGCTTCCCGCTGGTCAACGCCTCGATCGACGGCGACGACATCATCTACCACGGCTACTCGGACATCTCGATCGCCGTGTCCACCGAGAAGGGCCTGGTCACGCCGGTCCTGCGCAACGTCGAGCGCATGTCGTTCGCCGATATCGAAAAGACCATCGCCGACTACGCCAAGAAGGCGCGTGACGGCAAGCTGGGCCTGGACGAACTGCAGGGCGGCACCTTTACCGTGACCAACGGCGGCACCTTCGGTTCGCTGCTGTCGACCCCGATCATCAACCCGCCGCAGAGCGCCATCCTAGGCATGCACGCCATCAAGGAGCGTCCGATCGCCCAGAACGGCCAGGTCGTGATCGCGCCGATGATGTATCTGGCCCTGTCCTACGACCATCGCATCATCGATGGCAAGGATTCGGTGCAGTTCCTGGTGGACATCAAGAACCAGCTGGAAAACCCGGGCCGCATGCTGTTCGGCCTGTAAGAGACCTCCCGCCCCTCCGCGCCTGCGCGGAGGGGTTCTGGTATAGCAACAAGGACTATTTCAATGGCTGAACAATTCGACGTCGTCGTCATCGGTGCCGGCCCGGCCGGTTACCACGCTGCCATCCGCGCGGCACAGCTGGGCCTGAAGACCGCCTGCATCGACGCAGCGCTGGGCAAGGACGGCAAGCCGGCCCTGGGCGGCACCTGCCTGCGCGTGGGCTGCATCCCGTCCAAGGCGCTGCTGGATTCCTCGCGCCAGTTCTGGAACATGGGCCACATCTTTGGCGACCACGGCATCAGCTTCAAGGATGCCAAGATCGACGTCGAAGCGATGGTTGGCCGCAAGGACAAGATCGTCAAGCAGTTCACCGGCGGCATCGCCATGCTGTTCAAGGCCAACAAGGTCGCCACCTACTACGGTTTCGGTGAACTGCAGCCGGGCAACGTGGTCAAGGTGAAGCAGCACGACGGTTCGGAGGTCGAGCTGAAGGGCACCAACGTCATCATCGCCGCCGGTTCGGATTCGATCGAACTGCCGTTCGCCAAGTTCGACGGCGACACCATCGTCGACAACGTCGGCGGCCTGGACTTCACCGAAGTGCCGAACCGCCTGGCCGTGATCGGCGCCGGCGTCATCGGCCTGGAACTGGGCAGCGTGTGGAAGCGCCTCGGCGCTGAAGTCACCATCCTGGAAGCACTGCCGGAGTTCCTGGCCGTGGCCGATGCCGAAGTGGCCAAGACCGCTGCCAAGGAATTCAAGAAGCAGGGCCTGGACATCCGCCTCGGCGCCAAGGTCTCCAAGACCGAGATCACCGGCAAGGGCAAGAAGAAGGAAGTCGTTGTCACCTACACCGACAGCGAAGGCGAGAAGACTCTGACCGTGGACAAGCTGCTGGTGGCCGTCGGCCGTCGCGCCGCCACCAAGGGCCTGCTGGCCGAAGGCACCGGCGTCAAGGTCAACGAGCGTGGCCAGATCGAAGTCGACGCGCACTGCCACACCGGCGTCGACGGCGTGTGGGCGGTCGGCGACTGCGTGCGCGGCCCGATGCTGGCGCACAAGGGCTTTGAGGAAGGCATCGCGGTTGCCGAACTGATCGCCGGCCTGCCGGGCCACGTCAACTTCGATACCATTCCGTGGGTCATCTACACCGAGCCGGAACTGGCCTGGGTCGGCAAGACCGAAGCGCAGCTGAAGGCCGAGGGCATTCCGTACAAGGCCGGCAGCTTCCCGTTCGCCGCCAACGGCCGTGCCGTGGCGATGATCGAACCGGCAGGCTTCGTGAAGATCCTGGCCCACGCCGAGACCGATCGCATCCTCGGCATGCACCTGGTCGGCGCCAATGTCTCCGAGCTGGTGCACGAAGGTGTGCTGACCATGGAGTTCAGTGGCTCGGCCGATGACCTGGCCCGCATCTGCCACGCCCACCCGTCGCTGTCGGAAGTGGTCCACGACGCGGCGATGGCGGTCAGCAAGCGCGCCATCCACAAGGCGAACTGATCTGCATCATGGCAGGTGCCGACCGTTGGCCGGCACTCGCCTGCAGACGAAAAACCCCGCTTCGGCGGGGTTTTTTGTTGCCTGCATCAGCGCCACGTGCGCTCGACTCTCCTCGCCCGCACGTCGCGCACCCCAGGGTGATGTTGATGGCAACCCTGGTTCCGCTGCTGGCCTGCGCAGCCGAACCACTGGAAGGCGATTACCGCAGGGCCTCGGTGCAGCCGGTCGAAGTGAGCCCGCGCGGCGCAAACCAGATCCGGATCCGCTACAGCACCCCGGGCGAAACCCTGTTCCACTCCCCCGGCGTCGATTACCACTCCGCCGATTGCACACTGCAGGTCGCCATCCGCCGCTGCGGCATCAAGGACAGCGGCTGTACTGTGACGGCCAAGGCCACCTCGCCCAAGGACGATCCGTGACGGCCGGTGGTCGTGCTGCCCTGCCGCGGCGAGAAAATCATGATGATGTACAGCGATGGCCAGCAGCAGGTCGTGCCGGCACCGCTGTAGAGGCGCCGCCCCAATACGGGGGGGAGGGATATAAAACAACCCAACCAAGCTGGCGGGAAACAGACGGGCGCAGGCCGAGGCGGCGATACACCCCCCGCGGGGCGG
>NZ_JBXFWG010000086.1:0-8592 GCF_056854535.1 Stenotrophomonas sp. STEN054
GGGCGGGGGGGGGGGGCTCGCCGTGCGGGGCCCGGGGCGGGCGCGCTCCGGGCGCGGGGGGCCGGCCCCGGCGGCGCACTCCGTCAGGCCTTCTTCCGCTCGGCGATGTACGCCTGGATCTGCTGTTCCAGCACCGGCAGCGGCACCGAACCCTGCTTCAGGATCACATCGTGGAAGCCCTTGATGTCGAACGTGTCGCCCAGTTCCTTTTCGGCCTGTGCGCGCAGGCGCACGATGGCGATCTCGCCCAGCTTGTAGCTGAGCGCCTGGCCCGGCCAGGAGATGTAGCGATCCACTTCGGTGGTCACTTCATGCTCGCTCAGCGCGGTGTGGTCGCGCAGGTAGGCCAGGGCCTGCTCTCGGGTCCAGCCCTTGCTGTGCACGCCGGTGTCGATGACCAGGCGCGCGGCACGCCACATTTCGTAGGTCAGGCGACCGAAATCCTCGTACGGGGTTTCGTAGATGCCCATTTCCACGCCCAGCTTCTCGCAGTACAGCGCCCAGCCTTCGCCATAGGCGGAGATGTAGGCGTTGCGGCGGAACTCGGGCAGGTCCTTCTGCTCGGAGGCGATCGCGCCCTGCAGCGCATGGCCCGGGTCGGACTCATGCAGGGTCAGCGCCGGCAGGTTGTACAGCGGGCGCGACGGCAGATCGTAGGTGTTGACCCAGTAGGTGCCCATGCCACCGCGACCGGCGGTCCAGAACGGGGCGATATCCGGCGGCACCGGCACGATGGTGAAGCGCGCACGCGGCAGCGTCATGAACCGGCCGAGCTGGCCATCAGCGCGCTTGGAGATCCACGCAGCGCGCGACAGCAGCTCTTCCGGGGTCCTGGCGTAGAACTGCGGATCGGTGCGCAGGAAGGTCAGGAATTCGGCGAAGCTGCCCTTGAACTGCACCTGCTGGATGATGTCGTTCATCTCCTTCTGGATGCGCGCGACTTCACCCAGGCCGATGCGATGGATCTCGTCGGGCGACAGGTCCAGCGTGGTGTATTCGTGGATCTGCTGCTTGTAGAAGGCCTTTCCACCGGGCATGGCCTCGGCGGCCAGGGTGGTGCGCGCCTGCGGCACGTATTCGCTGACGAAGAAGGTGCGCAGCTGCTGGAATGCCGGCACCACCTTGCCGCTGATGGCCGCCGCGGCCTGTTCGCGCAGGGCAGCCTGTTCGGCGGCCGGGATGCTGGCGGGCAGCTTCTTGAAGGGCGCGTACAGCGGCGAGGTCGTCGGATCCTTCAGCTCGGCGACGGTGGCGATGGACACCTCGCGGCCGTCCAGCACCGCGCGCGGCACGCTGAAACCGCGCTTGAGGCCGGCGCGCATGTTGTCGGTCTGCTGGCCGAAGTAGCGCGGCACGTCGTTCAGGCGGGCGATGTAGTTGCGGTAGTCCTGCGCGGTCTTCATCTCGCGCCGGGCCATGAAGGACAGGTTGGACCAGAACGAGGAGTCCGAATTGAACGGCATCTCATAGGTGCGCAGGCGCGTGGCTTCGGCCAGGTTGAAGACCTGGTCGCGGTAGATCGCGTAGTTGACCTGGTTGTCGGCGGACAGGGCCTTGACGTTGATCTTCTTCAGGTCGGCCAGGGTTTCGTCCCAGACCTTCAGGCGGGCCTGCTGCGCGGCCGGGCCGACATCGGGCATGCGGGTGGCGTTGGCCGGCGCGTCCTCGTCCTCGCTGGCTTCGCCACCGCCCTCCTGGCGCCACTTCCACTCCTTCTCGTACAGCGCACGGAAGGCGACATCGGCGGCCGATCCGGCGGCCATGCTGGCCGGAGCGGCGGCCGGCGGGGCAGCCAGGGCGACCGCGGGGGCGGACAGGACAATCAACAGAGCTACGGCGAGGCGGGTTTTCACGAGCACAGGTTCCCGGGAAGGCAGATCCCGATGATCGCACCGTGCAGGGCCTGTGGCATGGGACGAAGGTCCTGCCTGCGCCCGATAGCGTGGGGCCATGCCCCGCGGAAAACAGATGTCCGCCGGGCATGGCCCGGCGCTACCGGATGTTGATCCGGCCCCCGCAAGCCCTCAGTGGCTCGCCTTGTCCCGCTTCCAGCCACGGTGCTGGATATCCAGGTGCAGGCTGTACAGGGCGGTGAACGCCGGGAACAGGTTCTGCAGCACGCCCACCGAGTCCTGCTTGGCCGAGAACAGGAAGTAGCTCAGGGTCATCAGGCTGCCGACCACGCTCATGTACCAGAACAGGCGCGGGATGACCGGCTTGCCGGCGCGCTTGGACGCCACGAACTGCACCAGCCAGCGGCCGCCGAACATCAGCGCGCCGGTGTAGCCGATCAGTTTCCAGCCGGTGACGTGCAGGCCGGTCCAGTACAGCCAGGTCAGCGGCTGGTCGAGCCAATGCAGCTCCATCAACGCTCCTCCACCGCAGTGCGCTTGCTGCGGGTGATCAGCCAGGCCACGCCGCGCAGGTCGCGGATGCCGACCAGGGCGCGGCCCAGGTTGTTGTACTTGGACACGCCGGCGGTGCGGTGGCGGTGGTTGACCGGCACGCTGGTCGTCCTCCAGCCGGCGCGCTGCATCAGCGCCGGCAGATAGCGGTGCATGTGGTCGAAGTACGGCAGGTCGAGGAAGGCCTCGCGCTCGAACAGCTTGATGCCGCAGCCGGTATCGGGGGTATCGTCGCGCAGCATGCGCGCGCGGATCGCGTTGGCCCACTTGCTGGCCCAGCGCTTGCTGCCACTATCCTGGCGGTTGACGCGCCAGCCGGCGAACAGCTTTACCTGCGCATCGGCCGACTGCCGCGCGGCCAGCAGCTTCGGAATATCGGCCGGATCGTTCTGGCCGTCACCGTCGAGGGTGGCGATCCACGGCGCGCGGGCATTGCGCACGCCGGTGCGGACGGCGGTGCTCTGCCCGCTCTGGCTGACATGGTGCAGCACACGCAGCTCGGGGGTGCTGGCCTTAAGGCCCTGCAGCACGGCCAGGCTGTCGTCGCGCGAGTTGTCGTCCACATAGACGATCTCGAACGGCAGATGGCCGCGCAGCGCGGCAACGATCTCACCGACCAGGGGCGCGACATTGTCGCGCTCGTTGAACACCGGGACGACAACGGAAAGCTCGGGGTGGCTCATGGGTCACTCGGCCAGCAGGGATACAAAGACCGCGCATTCTCCGAAGCCGAGGTTATCCGAAGATGAATCCGGCTGCGTGAGGGTACCTCCTCAGGCGCGATCGCCAAAATATTCGCGACACCACTGCACTACCGGCGGCAGGCCCTGCTCGATCGGAGTGACCGCATCAAAGCCGAAGGCGTCATGGGCGCGCCGGGTATCGGCCATCGTGCGGACCATGTCGCCTGGCTGCATCGGCTTGTAGACCTTCTGCGCGGGGCGGCCGGCGGCCTGCTCGATCACGCTGATGAAGCGCTCCAGCTCGACCGGCGTGTGGTTGCCGAGGTTGAACACCCGGTGCGGCACCGCGTCGGCGCTGGGGTTCGCGAGGGCGCCGAGGATGCCCGACACGATGTCGGAAACATGTGTGAAATCGCGCTGCATGCGCCCTTCGTTGAACACATCGATCGGACGCCCGGCCAGCACCGCGCGCGAGAACAGCAGCGGCGCCATGTCCGGCCGGCCCCACGGGCCATACACGGTGAAGAAGCGCAGGCCGGTGGCATGCAGGCCGTACAGCTGCGCATAGGTGTAGGCCATCAGCTCGTTGGCCGCCTTCGTGGCCGCATACAGCGAGCGCGGCTGGTCCACGCGCTGGTCCTCGGAGAACGGCGGCGTAGCCGAATCGCCATACACCGAGCTGCTGGAGGCATACACCAGGTGCTGCACGCCGCGGTGGCGGCACAGCTCGAGCATGTTGACGAAGCCGGTCAGGTTGCTGTCGACGTAGGCGTGCGGGTTTTCCAGCGAATAACGCACGCCGGCCTGCGCGGCCAAGTGGATCACCGCGGTGGGCTGCACCTCATCGAACAGCGCAGCCAGGCCCTGCTGGTCGGTCAGGTCCAGGGTGCGCAGGTCCAGGCCCGGGCACAGCGCGGCCACGCGATCGCGCTTGATCTGCGGGTCGTAGTAGTCGTTGAAGTTGTCCAGGCCGACCACGGCCTGGCCGGCCTCCAGCAGCGCGCGGGCGGTGTAGGCACCGATGAAGCCGGCAGCGCCGGTGAGCAGGATGGTCATGGCAGGGACTCTGTAACGAAGTTCAGACGGTGGATGTTACCGGTCTCAGAAGAAGCCGAAGCGCTTTCTGGCGACGTTTACCCGACCCGGCACGATCACGTCCTGGATGTTCTTCGCATCGAAGCGATCCAGCAGGGCCTCGGCGTCCTTCTTCAGCTTCAGGTCCATCTCCTCCGGGTAAAGCGGGACGATGGTCATGAACGTGATACGCCTGCCATCGTCCAGCTGCAGCGTGCCGAAGTCCTCGGGGGCGGTGACCGGCGGCAGCACGATGGCGCCATCGAAACCCACGCCCGGGGCGTAGGGCTCGGCCGGGTGGCCGTTGGGAATGGTGTGGCCGAAGCCGAGCCAGGTGTCGTACTCGTGCGGCAGCCGTGCCAGCGTCTTCAGCAACCGCACCGGCCAGTAGTTGCGCTCGTCTTCGAAGGCATCACCGCTGATCGGCCAATCGGCCGGCAGGGTCACCATCAGCTCCATGTATGCCGGGCCGGGCGCACCTTCGGGCAGGGTCATCGGCAGGTCGCTCATGCCCGACGTCACAAGGCGCAGGTACGGAAACGGCTCGCTGGCCGGCACGACGTGCACGTCGATATGCACGAGGTCGGAGATGATTTCGTGGAATACGCCCGAGATCGGCCCCAGGTGGCGCTCGATGTGCGCGCTGATGGCCTCGATGTGCGACTCACCCTGGGCCGGGGTGAAGTCCTTTTCCCGGCTGTGCACCAGGATCGGGCTGCCGCCCGGGCTGACGTCGTCGATGTCCATGCTCATTCCTGCTCCCTGGATGAGCCGCGGCACGAAGCCGTCCCGCGGCGTGTGCGTTTCCCTGCCGAGCGCTGCTGCAGCGCTGCCGCGCTCAACCCTGGCGGGTGCGCAGCTTTTCCAGCACGCCGTCCAGCGTGTCCAGATCGGTGTAATGGATGATCAGCTTGCCCTTGCCGCCGCGGCCGTGGTTGATGGCCACCTTGGTGCCCAGCGATTCGGACAGCTCGGTTTCCAGCGAGGCGATGTCGGCCTGCTGCACCTTCGGCGTGGCCACCGGGCGGTTGCTCGGCACCTTGCCGGCGGCGAAGGCCTGCGCACGGCGCTCGACCTCGCGCACGGACCAGCCCTCATCAGCCGCTTCCTGCGCCAGCTTGCCGGCCAGCTCCGGGGCCAGGGTCAGCAGCGCGCGGGCGTGGCCCATTTCCAGGCGGCGGGTTTCCAGCAGCAGGCGGATGGCCACCGGCAGCTCCAGCAGGCGCAGCAGGTTGGACACCGCCGCGCGCGAGCGGCCGACGGCTTCGGCGGCCTCGGCGTGGGTCAGGGTGAACTCGCTGATGAGGCGCTGCAGCGCTTCGGCTTCTTCCAGCGGGTTGAGGTCTTCGCGCTGGATGTTCTCGATCAGCGCCATCGCGATGACGGTGCGGTCTTCCAGTTCGCGCACCACCACCGGCACTTCGTCCAGCCCGGCCAGCTGCGATGCACGCCAGCGGCGCTCACCGGCGACGATTTCGTAGTTGCCCGCCGGCAGCTGGCGCACCAGGATCGGCTGGATCACGCCCTGCGACTTGATCGAGTCGGCCAGCTCGGAGAGCTTGCCTTCGTCCATCTCGCGGCGCGGCTGGTACTTGCCCGGCTGCAGCTGGCCCACGGCCAGCTTGCGCAGCACTTCACCCGGCAGGGGCTCGATGACCGCAGTGGTGGCCTGCACCTGGCTGGCTGCGCCCTTGGGGCCCAGCAGGGCGTCCAGTCCGCGGCCGAGGCCTCGCTTCTTGGCTGCAGGCTTGCTGGTCATCAGGCGGTCTCCACGGCCTTGGCGGCCTTGTTGCGTTCGTTGTTGCGGCGGATGATCTCGCCGGCCAGGCCCAGGTAGGCCACGCCACCGCGCGAGGCGCGGTCGTAGCCGACGATGCTCTGGCCGTGGCTGGGGGCCTCGGCCAGGCGCACGTTGCGCGGCACGATGGTGCGGAACACGCGGTCACCGAAGTGCTCGGTCAGTTCGGCCGACACCGCGTTGGCGAGGTTGTTGCGCACGTCGAACATGGTGCGCAGCACGCCTTCGATCTCCAGCACCGGGTTGAGGTTGGTGCGCAGCGCTTCGATGGTTTCCACCAGCGCGCTCAGGCCCTCCAGTGCGTAGTACTCGCACTGCATGGGCACCAGCACCGAATCGGCGGCGGCCAGCGCGTTGAGCGTCAGCAGCGACAGCGCCGGCGGGCAGTCGATCAGGATGTAGTCGTATTCGTCGCGGATCGGCGCCAGCGCGCGCTTCAGGCGCTGCTCGCGCTCTTCCTGCGCCATCAGCTGGATCTCGGCCGCGGTCAGGTCGATGTTGCCCGGCAGCAGGTCGTAGCCCTCGGCGGTGGCCACGCGCACGTCCGCTGCCTTGGCTTCGCCCAGCAGCAGATCGTAGGTGGAGGAGACCAGCTCGCGCTTGTCCACGCCACTGCCCATGGTCGCGTTGCCCTGTGAATCCAGGTCGACCAACAGCACGCGCTTGGGTGCGTTGGCCAGGGAAGCGGCCAGGTTGACGGCGGTCGTGGTCTTGCCGACGCCACCCTTCTGGTTGGCGATGGCGATGATGCGGGCCATGCGGGTGTGCCTCGTCGACGTGTGCTGGGACCGGTCATTATGCGTACAACCGGCCCCGTGCGGAAATCATGGATCGCCAACCCGTTGTTTCGCAAAGGGCTGGCGGTGGGGTTCAGGGGCCTGTAACGGTGACCAGATGGCGTTCGCCGGCCAGGCCGGGCACGCGCAGCGGGGTCACCTCGCGCACCTGCCAGCCTGCCGGCAGGACCGCGATCTCGTCATGCGGGTAGACGCCCTTCATCGCCAGCAGCACGCCACCGGGGCGCAGCAGGTGGCCACCGACGCGGACGATGCCGGCCAGGGTGTCCATGGCGCGTGCGGTCAGCTGGTCGTAGCGGCCGGCCTCGTCCAGCGCCTCGGCGCGCGATTCGGCCACGCGCGCATTGGTCAGGCCCAGCTGGCGCACGGCTTCGCGCATGAAGCGCGCCTTCTTGCCATTGCTTTCCACCAGGGTGACCTGCAGGCCCGGGCAGGCGATGGCCAGCGGGATGCCCGGCAGCCCGGGGCCGGTACCGAGATCGGCCAGGCTGCCATCGGCCACGAACGGCTGCATCGCCAGCGAATCGAGCAGGTGGCGGGTGACCATTTCCTGCGGATCGCGGATGGCGGTGAGGTTGTAGGTGCCGTTCCAGCGGTGCAGCAGCGCCAGATAGCGCAGCAGCGGCGGCGCCAATACCGCCGCCAGGCCCATGCTGGCCAGGCCCTGTTCCAGCGTGGAGACCACGCCGGCGGGAAGATCGTGTTCGCTCATGCCGTCATTATCGCCGGTTTTGCCTGCCGCTTCGCCGCTTCAATGCGGATACCAGGCCAATGCCGCGCGGAACTGGCCGCTGGCCTGCCATTCGTGCAAGTGCCAGCGCTCGGCCTGGCCCAGTTCGGCGTCGCACCAGCGCAGGTGCAGGGCACCATCGGCGCCGGGCGCCAGCTGCAGGCGATGCAGGCCGAAGGAGATGCCCTGGCCGTGCGCCTTGAGCAGCGCTTCCTTGGCGCACCACACGCGGAAGAACCAGTGTTCGCGCTCGTCGGCAGCCAGCCCTTGCAGCCACGTCACTTCGTCGGGGTGGAAGAAGCGCTGGATGATCTCGAGCAGGCGCGGGCGCGGGCGCAGCAGTTCCAGGTCCACGCCCAGCCGCACGCCCTCGCCCAGCGCCACCAGCAGCACCTCGCCGCTGTGGCTCCAGCCGGTGCCGTAGTGGGCCAGCGCGCCGGCCAGCTCCGGCCGGCCCTTGTCGTCGCGCACCAGCGGCAGGGCATCGGGTTCGCCGCCCAGCGCCTGCGCCAGCACCTGCCGGGCCTGTGGCTCACCGCGCTGGCCGGGCACATGCGGGCAGCGCCAGACCGTCACCGGGCCGAAGCGCCAGGGGCCGTCGAGGGTGGCTGGCAGGCTCATCCGCACGCGCCCGTCACGGGATTGCACGACGGTTTCACGGCACTGCGGGTCAACTGGTCCCCGTCCCTTCCCCTTCCAGAGGTCACGTTCATGGGCATCATCATCTGGCTGATCGTTGGCGGCATCGTGGGCTGGCTGGCCAGCATCATCATGCGTCGCGACGCCCAGCAGGGCATCATCCTCAACGTCGTGGTGGGCATCGTCGGCGCGCTGATCGCCGGCTTCCTGTTCGGCGGCGGCATCAACGATGCCATCACCCTGCGCACGTTCCTGTTCTCGCTGATCGGCGCGGTGATCCTGCTGGCCATCGTCAACCTGTTCACCCGCAAGAGCATACGGTGAACTGCCGGGTAGCGCCGGGGCGGGCCCCGCGGGGGGCCGAGCGCGCCCGCGGGCCCCCGCCCCGCCCCCGCCCCCCCCCGCCCCCGCGCCCCCCCCCCCCCCCCCCCCCCGCCCCCCCCCCCCCCCCCCCCCCCCCCCCCCC
>NZ_JBXFWG010000087.1:0-7897 GCF_056854535.1 Stenotrophomonas sp. STEN054
GGGGCCCAGCCCGGACCCCCCCCCCGCGGGGGGGGGCGCGCCCCCCGCCCCCGGGCCCGCCGCCGCCGCGAGGGGGCCAACCCACCGCCGGCCCATGCCCGGCGGATCCATCAGCCCTGCAACAACCAGCCGCGCATCGCCGCGCTTACGTCGTCCGGCTTTTCCATTGGCGCCAGGTGCCCGCAGTCGGGCACCACCACCAGCTGCGAGTGCGGCACCAGCGCGTGCATTTCCTCGCTCACCGCCAGCGGCGTGATGCGGTCGTTCGCACCGCAGACGATCAGCAGCGGATCGCGGTAGGCAGCCAGCACGTCATGGCCATCGCGGCGTTCCAGCCCGCTCTGGCGCATGAACACTTCCGCGCCCAGCCGCGCGGTCATGTCGCGCACGCGCTGCACCAGCACGTAGTCGTCCAGCCGCGACGCATCGATGTAGCTGCGCATCAGCGCATCACCAAAACCATGGAACTTGCCGGGCAGGCGCACGCTGGCACGCTGGCTGCGGCGCTGCTCGGCGCGCTCGGGTGAATCGGCGTGGATCGAGGTGTCGACCAGCGCCAGCTGCAGCACGCGCTCGGGCGCGGTGCGCAGGATCTGCTGGGCGACGAAGCCGCCCAGCGAGAAACCGGCCAGCGCGAAGCGCTCGGGGGCCTGCGCCAGCACGTCGTCGGCCACCGCCTGCAGGGTCTGGCCACGGGTCTGGTCGCCCACGGTGCAGTCGGCAATGTCGGCCAGGTCGGCCAGCTGCGCGCGCCACAGCTCGGCGTCGTTGAGCAGGCCGGGGAGCAGCAGCAGGGGGATGCGATCGGTCATGGGGGTATTGTCGCGCGGCGGGGTGGGTCCGGCCATGCCGCAACGGGCTGTTCGGCTGTAGAGTCGAGCCTGCTCGACCGCCACACAGCCAGTCGAGCGTGGCTCGACTCTACAGAAGGCAGCAGCATGGCAGACCCCTACAACAGCGGCATCCCCTCCCCTCCGGCCCTGCGCTTCGAGGATTCACTGGTCACCACCGCCTTCGAGCTGCCCGGCTACCGCGTGGCCCGCAACCTGGGCGTGGTGCGCGGCATCACCGTGCGCTCGCGCTCGATCGTCGGCAACTTCCTCGGCGGCATCCAGACGATCTTCGGCGGCAACATCACCATCTACACCGAGCTGTGCGAACAGGCGCGTGAGGAAACCTACCGCGACATGGTCAAGCACGCGCGGCAGCTGGGCGCCAACGCCATCATCGGCATGCGCTACGACGCCACCGATGTGATGACCGGGCTGACCGAGGTGCTGTGCTATGGCACGGCGGTGGTGGTGGAGCCGTTGCGCTGAATCCGACGTTCCGCCGGACATGGTCCGGCGCTACCGATGCGGTAACGATCACGCCGCCGGCGAGGGGGCAGGCACTTCGACCTGCTGCACCGGCAGGGTCACCATCATCACGGTCGGGTCGTCCGGGTCCAGCCGGGTCTTGAAGCCAAGGCTCTGGCACATCGCCAGCATGGTGCTGTTCTCGCGCAGCACCTGGCCTTCCACCACGTCCAGCCCCAGCCACTTGGCGTACTCGATGATGATCGCCATCAGGCGCCAGCCGATGCCGTGGCCCTTCAGGTCCGAGCGGATCAGGATGCCGTACTCGCCGCGATGGTAATCGGCATCGGCATGCAGGCGCACCGCACCCAGCATGTCGCCGTTGCGCGGGTCGATCGCCACCAGCGCGATCGAGCGCGCGTAGTCGAGCTGGGTCAGCCGCGCGATGAACTCGTGGCTGAAGTGCTTCACCGACTGGAAGAAGCGCAGGCGCAGGTCTTCATCGCTGACGCGGGCGAAGAACGCGCGGAACAGTGCATCGTCCTCCGGCCGCACCGGGCGCACGAAGGCGCGGCCGCCATCGGACAGCTCGAGGGTGCGCTCCCACTCCTTCGGGTACGGGAACACCGAGAAGCGCGGATGGCCACGGCCCTTGTGCAGGATGCGCGATGGCGCGATGGCCACGCGTGCGTCGAGGGCGAGGATGCCCTTGCCATCCACCAGCAGCGGGTTGATGTCCAGCGTTCGCACTTCGGGAATGTCGGCTGCCAGCTGCGCCAGTTTCACCAGCGCAAGCGCCAGCGCACGCTCGTCGGCGGCCGGTACATCGCCATAGGCCTTGAGGATGCGCGAAGCCCGGGTCTGGCCGATCAGTTCGTGGGCCAGGCGCAGGTCCAGCGGTGGCAGCGCGAGCGCCTTGTCATTGATCACTTCCACCGCGGTGCCGCCGCGGCCGACCACGATCACCGGGCCGAACGTGGTGTCATCGGCGATGCCGACGATGATCTCGCGCGCCTTCGGGCGGATGATGGTCGGCTGCACCAGCAGGCCGTCGATGCGTGCATCCGGGCGTCGCTGGCGGGCGCGTTCGAGGATGGCGTTTGCCGCGCTCTGCACCGCTGGCAGCGTCGCCAGGTTCAGGCGCACGCCATCCACTTCGGACTTGTGCGGAATGTCCGGCGACAGGATCTTCAGCGCGACCGTGGCACCGCGCTCGAGCAGCGGCTGCGCCAGGTCCATCGCTTCGTGCGCGTCGCGCGCATGCATCACCGGCGCCGACGAAATGCCATAGGCCTTGAGCAGATCGTGGGTGGCCAGCGGGTCCAGCCACTGCTGGCCATTGGCCAGTGCGGCCTCGACGAGGGTGCGCGCCCGCGCGGTATCCACGCTGAAATCCTGCGGCAGGCTGGGCGGCGTTTCCATCAGCGCGTTCTGCGCTTCGCGGTAGCGCACCAGATGCTGGAAGCCACGCACGGCTTCGGCCTCGGTGGGATAGGTCGGCACGCGCGCCGCGTTGAGCGTGGCGGTCGCCTGGTCATCGTTGCCCAGCCATACCGCGAACACCGGCTTGTCGCGGTGGTGGCGCGGTCGCAGGCCGAGCGTGCGGGTCAGCGCCTGCGCGGCATCGGCCGAAGAGGTGAACGCGGTGGGCACGTTGACCACCATCACCGCATCGTTCTCGTTGTCGGCCAGCAGCGCTTCGATGGCAGCCGCGTAGCGATCACCATCGGCGTCCACCACGATGTCGACCGGGTTGCCGCGCGACCAGCCCTGCGGCAGCACTTTGTCCAGCGTCTCCACCGTGCTGTCGGACAGCTGCGCGAGGGTGCCGCGCAGCGCCACCAGCTGGTCCACCGCCAGGCGGCCGACGCCACCGCCATTGCTGAGCACGGCCAGGCGACGGCCGGGGAATGTACCGAGCCGGCCGAGGGTCTCCGCTGCGGTGAACAGCTCGTCCAGTGCATTCACGCGGAGCAGGCCGGCGCGGTTGAAGGCCGCGCCGTAGACATCATCGGCGCGCGCCAGTGCCTGCACGTGGGTGTCGGCGCTGCCGGGCTGCACGCGCTCGGCGCGGCCTGATTTGACCACCACCACGGGTTTGGCGCGTGCGGCGGCACGCGCGGCCGACATGAACTTGCGCGCGTCCTTGATGTGTTCGACGTAGAGCAGGATGGCGCGGGTGCGGTAGTCGGTGGCGAAGTAATCGAGCAGGTCGCCGAAGTCGACGTCCATGGTGTCGCCCAGCGAAACCACCGCAGAGAAGCCCACCGAACGTGCCACGCCCCACTCCACCAGCGCGGCGGCAATCGCCGAGGATTCGGAGATCAACGCGAGGTCACCGGCCTGCGGGAAGTGCGCGGCGATGCTGGCATTGAGCCGCGCATGCGGCGCGATGACGCCCAGGCAGTGCGGGCCGAGAATGCGCAGGCCGTGCTTGCGCGCCACGGTTTCCACCTGTTCGGACAGCGATCCCGGGCCTTCGCCGAGATGCGCGGTGAGGATGATCGCCGCCTGCACGCCGCGTTCGGCGGCGGTACGCACGACCTGCGGGACGATCGCTGCCGGCGCGGTGATGACCACCAGGTCGGGCACCCAGTCGAGGTCGTTCAGCCGCTTGACCGTGCGGATGCCGTCGATCGCAGCGTGGCGCGGGTTGATCCACGCCACCTTGCCGGGAAAGCCGGTGCCACGCAGGTTGCGCATCACCGCACGGCCGGCGGAGCGCTCACGCGGGCTGCCGCCGATCACCGCGACCGACTGCGGACGGAACACGGACTGCAGGTGGTAGGTACTCATGCGCCTACGGTACACGCACCGGCGCTGCCGCGGCATGATCCTGCGCAGGAATCTACCAGTAGATCCACGCCATGCGTGGATGACCCGGCGATCCAGTAGATCCACGCCATGCGTGGATAACGGCCCGGTTACAGCAGGGTGCCGTGCAGGATGAGGGCGGCGATGCTGAAATAGATCACCAGGCCGGTCACGTCCACCAGGGTGGCCACGAACGGGGCCGAGGCGCTGGCTGGGTCGAAGCCCAGGCGCTTGAGGATGAAGGGCAGCATCGAGCCGGACAGCGAGCCGAACGTGACGATGCCCACCAGCGCGGCGCCGATGGTGATGGCCAGCAGGATCCAGTGCTCGCCGTAGTCGTGCAGGCCGCCCAGCTGCCAGATGACGATGCGCACGATGGCCAGGCAGCCGAGGATGGCGCCCAGCACCATGCCGGTCGGTACTTCGCGCAGCGCTACCTTCCACCAGTCGCCCAAGCGCAGCTCGCGCAGGGCCAGGCTGCGGATCAGCAGCGAAGTGGCCTGCGAACCGGAGTTGCCGCCCGAGCTCATGATGAGCGGAATGAACAGGGTCAGCACCACCGCGCGTGCCAGCTCGTCCTCGTAGTGCTGCATTGCGCTGGCGGTGAGCATTTCGCCGAGGAACAGCACGCTCAGCCAGCCGGCGCGCTTGCGCAGCATCTCGAAGAAACCGATCTGCATGTACGGCTTGTCCAGCGCTTCCATGCCGCCGAACTTGTGCGCGTCCTCGGTCGATTCCTCGATGAGCGCATCGAGCACGTCGTCGACGGTGACGATGCCCAGCAGGTGCTGCTGGGCGTCCACGACCGGAATGGCCAGCAGGTCGTGGCGGCGGATCAGCCGCGCCACTTCTTCCTGGTCCAGCAGGGCATCAACGGTGACCGGCGGATTGACCTGGGCCACGTCGAGGATCGATTCCTCGGGCAGACCGGTGATCAGCCGGCGCATGGTCACCACCTGCTGCAGCTGTTGGCTGGCCGGGTCCAGCACATAGATCGCGTAGACGGTCTCGCGGGTGCGCTCGACCTGGCGGATGTGCTGCAGGGTCTGGGCCACGGTCCAGGTGGCGGGCACGGCGACGAACTCGGTGGTCATCAGCGCGCCGGCGGTGTTGGACGGGTAGCTCAGCAGCGTCTGGATGGCCTGGCGGGCATCGCTGCCCAGCAGCGGAATCAGCCGCGCGCGTTCTTCCTCATCCAGCTCGTGGACGATGTCGGTGGCGCGGTCATCGGCCATCAGCCCCAGCAGCGCGGCGGCGCGGGCCGGCGGCAGCGCGGCCACCAGCTCGCCACTGCGGTGCAGTTCGGGCGCTTCGAGCATCTTCACCGCGCGCGGCAGCGACAGCGCGGCCAGCGTTTCGGCGGCGCGCTCCAGGTCGAGCGTGTTGAGGAATTCCACCGCGTCGGCGGTGTTGTAGTTGGCCAGGGGTGCGGCGAGGACAGCGGCGTCGGCCACCGGGCGCAGCAGTTGCTTCTGGTTCATGGGCTTGCCTTGTGGGGATGCGACCTCGCGCAACGCCACCGCAGGCAAACCGACCCGATATCAGGCGGTAGCCATCGCTGGCGTCGAACAAGGTCGACTTCTACTGTCGCTGGACATGGGTTGGGAACTCCGGATGGGTGTACTGCCTGACACGCTCGACATCGGCGCGACCGGCAGCGGCGGGCAGTCTGGACCTGCCGGAACGCCCGGTCAACCCTGGCCCGGGCTCGCAGTCAGGTGCCACTGGGGTCAGAGCCCTTTGCGGCGCAAGGGGATCTGACCCCGGCCTTCCGTGGCCGTTGTCATTCCTGCACAGCCGGGCGCGCATAATGACGGGGTGGCCTGCACGGCCACGCTCCCCCCGCCAAACCAACGCAGCACAGGCCCCCGCGATGACCAGGAATTCCCATGCATAGCGGTGGTCTGGAACTGGCGCTGGTGCTGCTGCTGGCCGCGGTGATCGCGGTGCCGGTGTTCAAGAAGTTCGGCTTCGGCGCGGTACTGGGCTACCTCGCCGCTGGCGTGGTGCTGGGTCCGGACGGGCTGGGCTTCGTACAGGATGCCGACCGCATCCTCGGCGCGGCCGAGATCGGCGTGGTGATGCTGCTGTTCGTCATCGGCCTGGAGCTGTCGCCCGCCCGCCTGAAGGTGATGCGGCGCTCGGTGTTCGGCGCGGGTGCGGCGCAGGTGGCGCTGTCCGGCCTGCTGCTGGGTGGCCTGCTGCTGCTCGATCATTTCCAGTGGAAGAGCGCGCTGGTGGTCGGCATCGCGCTGGCCCTGTCCTCCACCGCGGTGGGCCTGCAGCTGCTGTCCGAGCACAAGGCGATCAACAGCGACCATGGCCGGCTGGGCTTTGCGATCCTGCTGTTCCAGGACCTGATCGCGATCCCGCTGCTGGCCGCCATCCCGCTGCTGGGCGGGGCGAAGAACGAGACGCTGCGCTGGGAAGACGCGGCCGTGGCGCTGGGTGCGCTGGCGGTGGTGATCCTGTGCGGGCGCCCGGTGCTGCGCAAGGTGTTCGGCATCATCGCCCGCACCCGCAGCCCGGAAGTGTTCACCGCCACCGCGCTGCTGGTGGTGCTGGGCACTGCGTGGTTCATGCAGGAGGCCGGCCTCAGCCCCAGCCTGGGTGCGTTCCTGGCCGGCGTGCTGTTGTCCGATTCGGAATTCCGCCACGAGCTGGAAGCGCAGATCGAGCCGTTCAAGGGCCTGCTGCTGGGCCTGTTCTTCATCGCCGTGGGCATGGGCATCGACCTCGACCGCATCACCGCCGAGCCGTGGCTGATCGCCACCGGCGTGGCGGCGTTGCTGGTGGTGAAGTTCAGCCTGCTGTACGTGCTCGGCCGCATCGCCAGGCTCGGGTCGAGGCAATCGCTGCTGCTGGGCAGTGTGCTGTGGCTGGGCGGCGAATTCGCCTTCGTGGTGTTCAACGAAGCGCAGCGCGCGCACCTGCTGGGCGACGCCAACCATGACCGGCTGGTGGCCATCGTCGGCCTGTCGATGGCGATCACGCCGCTGCTGATGCTGGTGCTGCTGAAGCTGCTGGGCCGGGAAAAGCCGGTGCCGCGCGATGCCGCACCGGCCGACAAGGTGGCGCCGGACAACCAGCCCAAGGTGCTGATCGCCGGCATGGGCCGCTTCGGCCAGGTAATCGCGCGACTGCTGACCGCGCAGAAGGTGCCGTTCGTGGCGCTGGAAGCGAACCCGGACACCGTGGCCGACCTGCGCCGCTTCGGCAACCAGCTCTACTACGGCGACCCGACCCGGCCGGAGATGCTGCGCGCTGCCGGTGGTGAACATATCGACGTGTTCGTGATCACCGTGGACGACCCGGAGACCAACCTGCGCGCGGTACGCATGGTGCGCCGCCTGTACCCGGATGCGAAGGTGCTGGCGCGTGCGCGCAACCGCCAGCATGCATGGCGCCTGATGGACATGTCGGCCGAGCCGTTCCGCGAGGTGTTCGGCACCAGCCTGGAAATGAGCGGGCGCGTGTTGACCGCGCTGGGCGTGGCCGCGGATGTGGCGCAGCGCCATGTGCAGCGCTTCCGCGAGCATGACGAACAGCTGCTGCGCGACCAGTATCTGGTGTATGACGACGAAGCCGCAGTGATCCAGACCTCGCGCGATGCACGCAATGACCTGATGCACCTGTTCGAGGCGGACGCGGAAAGCGACAAGAAATAGGTGTGCCGACCAACGGTCGGCACCCACCTTCAGGCCGCCCGGCGGAGTCCCCCGCCGCCCGGCCCACCGGGCCCCCCCGGGAGGGCCCCCGCCACCCCCGCCGCCCCCCGCCCGGCG
>NZ_JBXFWG010000088.1:0-7436 GCF_056854535.1 Stenotrophomonas sp. STEN054
GGGGGGGGTGGGCTGGGGTGGGGGGTACCACTTCAGGGGGGGGTGGCCGGGGGCAGCCTGGCGGCGGACACCCCGGCCCAGCCCACCCGCCCGGCCTCTGACAGTTTCCGGTTGCGTCCACCCACGGAAAAGAAAAAAGAGAATCAAAAGCTGCTTCGCCTGGCGCTCTTTGTAGAGCCGACCCCACGCTCGGCTGCTCTCCGCGAAACCTCCAGCCGAGCATGGGCTCGGCTCTACATTCCTTCTCCATCCGACATCAGAAACCGCTCTTGCCTTCGCCATCCGCTCCGCCTCATGAAGCTGTCGAGACCGGGGTGGTGTGGGATCCCAGGGGTGTGAGCGGCATGGATGCCGCGACCAAGCCCCCATGGACGGGTTTACGGCGTCCCTTGCCATCCCACACCACCCCGGCCCACCCCCAGCACCACGAAGCGCCAGCGCTTTGGCTGTTGCAGTTGCTGTTGCTGTTGCCGTACGCCTCTGCCTGCCGCAGGCATCGGCAGCCGATACAATGGCCGTCTGCCGTACACCGGCATCCTGTCCCCGAGCCAAAGAGTTGCCCATGTCCATCGTCCGCATGACCGACCTCGACCTCTCCGGCAAGCGCGTGCTGATCCGCCAGGATCTGAACGTGCCGATCGAGAATGGCCGCATCACCTCCGAACAGCGCATCACCGCGTCGCTGCCGACGCTCAAGCGCGCGCTGGAGCAGGGTGCCGCCGTGATGGTCACCTCGCACCTGGGCCGCCCGAAGGAGGGCGTGTGGAGCGAAGCCGATTCGCTGGCGCCGGTCGCCGCGCGCCTGTCCGAGCTGCTCGGCCGCGAGGTTCCGCTGGTGCGCGACTGGGTCGACGGCGTCGACGTGCAGCCGGGCCAGCTGGTGCTGCTGGAAAACTGCCGCATGAATGTTGGTGAGGGCAAGGATGACGAAGCCCTGTCCAAGCAGTACGCCGCGCTCTGCGACGTCTTCGTGATGGATGCCTTCGGTACCGCGCACCGCGCCCAGGCCTCCACCCACGGCGTCATCCGCTTCGCCCCGGTCGCCGCCGGTGGTCCGCTGCTGATGGCCGAGCTGGACGCGCTGGCCAAGGCGCTGGACGCGCCGGCCCAGCCGCTGCTGGCCATCGTCGCCGGCAGCAAGGTCAGCACCAAGCTGGAACTGCTGGCCAACCTGGTCGGCAAGGTCGACCAGCTGATCGTCGGTGGCGGCATCGCCAACACCTTCATCGCCGCCGCCGGCTACAAGGTGGGCAAGTCGCTGTACGAACCGGACCTGCTGGATACCGCCAGGAAGATCGTGGCCGATGCGCAGGCACGTGGCGCGGCCATTCCGCTGCCGGTGGACGTGGTCACCGCCAAGCAGTTCCTGCCCGATGCCGCCGCCGAAGTGAAGGCCGTCGACGCCGTGGCCGAGGATGACCTGATCCTGGACATCGGCCCGCAGACCGCCGCGCAGTACGCGCAGCTGATCGAGAAGGCCGGCACCGTGGTCTGGAACGGCCCGGTCGGCGTGTTCGAATTCGAAGCCTTCAGCAAGGGCACCGAGGCGCTGGCCCGTGCCATCGCCAGCTCCAGCGCGTTCTCCATTGCCGGCGGCGGCGACACCCTGGCGGCCGTCGACAAGTTCGATATCGCCGGTGATGTCAGCTATATCTCCACCGGTGGCGGCGCGTTCCTGGAATTCCTGGAAGGCAAGACCCTGCCGGCCGTGGCTGCGCTGGCCGCACGCGGCGCATGAGCGCCGGGCTGCGTGGTGACGGAGAAGAGCGTGCAACGCTCTTCTTCGACATGGATGGCACCCTGATCGATTCGGAAGTGGGCATCACCACCTGCATCGCCTATGCGCTGCAGAAGATGGGCCAGCCGGTGCCGCCGCAGGAAACCCTGCTGGGCTGGATCGGGCCGTCGCTGCGCACCACCTTCGGCCCGCTGTTCGGTGACGACGTGCGGGTGGAGGAGGCCGTCGCCTTCTACCGCGAGCGTTTCGACGTGGAAGGCTGGCGTGAGCACACCATCTACCCGGGCATCGAAGCGACCGTGCGCGCGCTGCATGGTCGCGGCCACCGCCTGGCCGTGGTCACCGCCAAGAACGAGCCGCACGCGCGGCGCATCGTCGAGCACCTGCCGTTCGGCAGCCTGTTCGATGAGGTGGTCGGTTCGACCCCGGATGGCTCGCGCAGCAGCAAGCCGCAGCTGGTCGGCGAGGCGCTGCAGCGCCTGCAGCTGCAGCCCACGCAGTGCTGGATGATCGGCGACCGCCGCATGGACATCGAAGGCGCACGCCACCACGGCCTGCGCAACGTGGGCGTGCTGTGGGGCTTTGGCGGCGAAGCCGAGCTGACCGAGGCCGGTGCCGGCCACCTGGCCCACGAACCGGCGCAGCTGCTGGCCCTGCTGGCCTGACCTGCGGCGCTGCTGGTTGCCGGCCCATGCCCGGCGGGCCCTGTGCACCTGATGGCCGGGCCGTGTCCGGAACATGTCCGTTCGATGTCCCGCAGAGTCAGTTGCCCCAAGGCTGTAACCGTATACATGGGGCGTGAAGGATGTGCTAATTTCCCACCTTTAACGGGAGAGGCCCAGTCACCATGTTCGAGCGTCAGCGTCGCACCAAGATCCTAGCCACCCTCGGTCCGGCGACCGACCCGCCGGGCGTGCTGGAGGATCTGTTCCGCGCAGGCGTGAACGTGGTTCGCCTCAACTTCAGCCACGGTGATCCGTCCGGCCAGGCCAAGCGTGCCGCCGACGTCCGCGCCGCCGCACAGCGGGTGGGCGTGGAAGTGGGCATCCTGGCCGACCTGCCGGGCCCGAAGATCCGCATCGAGCGTTTTGCCGAAGGCAAGATCAAGCTGAAAGCCGGTGACCGTTTCGACCTGGTCGCCTCGGCCACCCCGCCGTCGGGCGACACCAGCCAGGTCGGCGTGAGCTACCTCGGCCTGCCGCAGGACGTGACTGCCGGTGACGTCCTGCTGCTGGATGATGGCCTGATGCAGCTGCAGGTCGTTGAAGTGGACGGCGAGCGCATCATCAACACCGTGCTCAACGACGGTGTGCTGTCCGACCGCAAGGGCCTGAACAAGCAGGGCGGCGGCCTGTCGCTGGGCGCGCTGACCGAGCGCGACAAGGAACTGATCGGCATCGTCGCCAAGATCGGCGTCGACTTCATCGCCGTGTCCTTCTGCCGCAACGCGCAGGACATGAACGATGCACGCGAGATTGCCGAATCGCATGGCTGCTACGCCGCGCTGGTGTCGAAGATCGAGCGCACCGAAGCCATCGAGAACCTGGAAGAGATCGTCGAAGCCAGTGATGTGGTGATGGTGGCCCGTGGCGACCTCGGCGTGGAAATCGGCGACGCCGAGCTGCCGGGCCTGCAGAAGAAGATCATCAAGGCCTCGCTGGCGCAGAACAAGGTGGTGATCACCGCCACGCAGATGCTGCAGTCGATGGTGGAAAGCCCGATCCCGACCCGCGCCGAAGTGCTGGACGTGGCCAACTCGGTCATCGACGGTACCGACGCGGTGATGCTGTCGGCCGAAACCGCGGCCGGTGCCTACCCGGTGAAGGCGGTCGAAGCGATGGCTCGCATCTGCCTGGGTGCCGAACGCCAGTTCCAGATCGACACCGATTTCGGCGCATCGCCGCGCAACCTGGAACGCGCCGACCAGGCCATTGCCATGGCCACCATGTTCCTGTCGCAGCACGTGGGTGTGCGCGCCATCGTGGCAATGACCGAATCCGGCGGCACCGCACGCTATCTGTCGCGCTTCCGTGCCTCGGCACCGGTGTTCGCGGTCACCCGCCATGATGGTGCACGCCGCCAGATGGCGCTGATGCGCGATGTGTTCCCGATCAACTTCGACAGCCGCGGCTTCACCCCGCGCGAAGCGGCACGCGGCAGCATCCGCCTGCTGGTCGAAGGCGGCATGTTGCAGGCCGGTGACCGCGTCGTGTTCACCAGCGGCGAGCACATGGAAACCCATGGCGCCACCAACACCCTGCGTCTGCTGGAAGTGGGCGATGACGGCCGCGCCAGCGGCCTGGGCGACCTCTGATCGAGCCCTGACGGTATCGGGTCGGCGCTGCCGATCCAGGGTCAGAGGCCCTGCGGGAATCTGACCCCACGCCGACCTGGGGTCGGATCCCCGCAGGGGCTCCGACCCCCAGGGCGCAGGACATCCTTTGTCCTGCGCAGACATGGAAGCGTTTCCATCCTGTCCTCCACGGCGAGGCAACGGGCAGCGGGGCTATACTTACGTTTTTCCCGCACCCGCCACAGGAAATACATGAGCATCGAACAGCTGGCTGAAACCGCCCAGGCCATGGTCGCCCCGGGCAAGGGCATCATCGCGATCGACGAATCCACCGCTACCATCGCCAAGCGTTTCGCCGGCGTCGGTATCGAGAACACCGAGGAGAACCGTCGTGCCTACCGCGAGCTGCTGCTGACCACGCCGAAGCTCAACGAGCACATTTCCGGCGCCATCCTGTACGACGAAACCATCCGCCAGTCGACGAAGGACGGCGTGCCGTTCGCCAAGTACATGGCCGACCACGGCATGATTCCGGGCATCAAGGTGGACAAGGGTGCACACCCGCTGGCCGGCTGCCCGGGCGAGCTGGTCACCGAAGGCCTCGACGGCCTGCGTGAGCGCCTGCAGGAGTACTACAAGCTGGGTGCGCGTTTCGCCAAGTGGCGTGCGGTCATCAACATCGGCGACAACACCCCGTCGGGCACCTGCATCGAGTCCAACGCCCACGCGCTGGCCCGCTATGCCGCCCTGTGCCAGGAATGCGGCCTGGTGCCGATGGTCGAGCCGGAAGTGATCATGGACGGCGACCACGACATCGAGACCTGCTACGAAGTCACCGAAGCCACCCTGCGTTCGCTGTTCGACGCGCTGTACCAGCAGAACGTGCTGCTGGAAGGCACCATCCTGAAGGCCTCGATGGTCATCTCCGGCAAGGGCTGCGATGAGCAGGCCGACGCCGAGGAAGTGGCCGAATCGACCGTCATGTGCCTGAAGAGCACCGTGCCGGCGATCCTGCCGGGCGTGGTGTTCCTGTCCGGTGGCCAGACCGACGAGCAGTCGACCGAGCACCTGAACGCGATGAACCAGATGGGCAACCTGCCGTGGCCGCTGAGCTTCTCCTACGGCCGCGCCATGCAGCAGGCCGCGCTGAAGCTGTGGGCCAAGGACATGAAGGGCAACTATGCCGCTGCCCAGAAGACCGTGTACGAGCGCGCCAAGGACAACGGCCTGGCCGCGCTGGGCAAGTGGAACGGCTGAGCCGCCCGCTTCCCCGCATGAGGTAATAGCGCAGACGCCGGCACCATGCCGGCGTCTGCTTTTGCGGGTATGGTTGCTGCTCCCGCGCGCAGGGCCTGTGCGCGCGGGATGTCCGCCAAGGCCAGGGAGAGGTTCAATGCGTACCACCGCGATCGCGCTGGCCATCGCCACGGTGCTGTCCGTGGCAGGCTGCAACCGGATCGGCCCGGCCGAGCCGGCGGGCAGGGTGCCCGTGCTGCAGTTCGACCGGCCGGTGTCCGGCGAGATCACGTCGCGCAGCGGCATGAACTTCAACAACGGCAGCCGCCATCAGCTTTACCAGATCACCGTGCAGGACAAGCAGCGCGTCGGCATCACCCTGACCGGCACCCTCCGCGGCGCGATGACCGTCTTCCACGACGGCAAGGTGGTGGCCCGCAGCCGCACCTACTACGAGGGCAGTGACATTGCCGTCGCGTTCCGTGCCGAGGGGGGCGGCAGCTACCAGGTGGCGGTGAACGCCGATGCGCCGGACACCTACGGTCCGTTCCGGCTGCGCGCGGAAGTGCTGAAGCCCCACGACGGCACGCCGATCATCAACGCGGGCCATGTGTCCGACCTGCTGCTGGAGTCGTCGCAGGCCTACACGCTGCAGGTGGACACGGCCGGCCTCTACACCATCGACCTGCGTTCGGAGGTGTTCGACACCCTGCTGGCGCTGGAGGGCGAGGGCCAGGACGCCGAGAACGACGATGGCGGCGAAGGCAGTGATTCGCGCATCAGCCTGCTGCTGCAGCCGGGCCGCTATACGCTCAACGTCAGCAGCCTGGATGACGAGGAGAACGGCGCGTTCACCCTGGATGTCCAGCGCAGCAAGGCGCCGGCCACGATGGTCGAGCAGGACGACACGACACTTCCAGCCTCGGGCAGCGTGTTCACCACGCTTGATGGCGAAGGCCGCCGGCGTTTCCTGCTGCGCCTGGATGCACCGGCGCGGGTGAAGCTGGATGCGCTGTCCAGCCAGGTCGACACCGTGCTGCACCTGGTCGGCGGCGATATCGACATCGAGGACGATGACGGCGGCAACGGCACGGACGCGCGCCTGCAGGAGACGTTGCCGGCTGGCCACTACACGGTGGAGGTGTCAAGCGTGGAGGGCGATTCCGGCCTGGTGGAGCTGCGGATCCAGTAGATCCACGCCATGCGTGGATGGCCTTTCGCGCACATCAACGAAAAAAAGGCCGGGCAATGCCCGGCCTTTCATCCACCTGCGGTACTGGGCGTCAATGCGCCGCAGCGAATCCGGCATCACCCAGCGGCGGCAGCGGCAGGATGCGTTCGGCCTCTACCGGCTGGCCAGTCGCACTCAGCGCCTGCTGGTAGGCCTTCGCCGTGGCGGTATTGAACGCCACCAGCATGATGCGCATCGGCTGCGCATGGCTGCGCTGCCACGCCAGCGTCTCGGTCACCGCCACCTGTGCGGCCTGGTACAGCGGGTAGCCGTAGACGCCGCAGCTGATGGCCGGGAACGCGATCGACTGCACGCCCAGCGATTCGGCCAGCTGCAGCGATTTCCAGTAGCAGTTGGCCAGCAGGGCGGGTTCGTCGCGTTGGCCGTCATGCCAGACCGGGCCGACCGTGTGCAGCACGTGCCGCGCGGGGAGTGCATAGGCGTCTGTGGCACGCACTTCGCCGGTCGGGCAGCGCACACCCGGGCGCAGTTCCGGCAGGCGCTCGCACTCGGCCAGCAATCCTGGGCCGGCTGCACGGTGGATGGCACCGTCCACACCGCCCCCGCCGAGCAGGGTTTCGTTGGCCGCGTTGACGATCGCATCCACCGCCAGGGTCGTGATGTCGCCCTGCCACACTTCGATCTTCATGCGTCCGTCTCCTGCCTGTTGTTGTTGCGCGCCGTGCCCGCGCTGGGTGCCCCCACCGTAGTGGAGAGGGCATCCATGCTGCGTCATGACCGTCTCACGCGCTGCGATTACGGTCGTCACGCACGATGGGGGCAATAACCTTCACGCAGGCTGAAGTGGTAGCGCCCGGCCCCGACCCGCCGCGAAAAAAAAACCCCGGCCGGGGGCCCCCCCACCGCGGGGTTAGGCCCCCCCGGCCCGAAACCCCCGCCCCGCCCCCCACCGGCGGGGGAACCCAAATGAAAAAAGC
>NZ_JBXFWG010000089.1:0-7302 GCF_056854535.1 Stenotrophomonas sp. STEN054
CGGGCGCCGCGCCTGCCCGCCCCGGCCCCCCGGGGGCCCTGCCCGCGCGGCGCGCCGGGGCCCCCCCGGGCCACGCCGCCCCCCGCGCCCCCGGCCCGTCCCCGGCGGATGCTTCCGCAGCGCAGAACCCTTCAGGAGATCCAATCAGTCATGGGCACGGTCACCGAGCAGCATCGCGCGGTAGCGATGCACGCAATCAAGATCATGGGCGGTAAGGGGCGGCCCAAGGTCCAGGCCTTTCACGATGATCATCGCCAGCGTTCGGTCGATATCCTCACCGCGTTCAGCTCCCCGGAAGCAGGACAGAAGTCCATCGCGTCCATCGGGCTGTCGGACTTTCCGTTGCACTATCCGGATGGCCGCGAACTGGAAACCCGTGTCGAGCTGTGTGCGTGTGTGGAAGAAGACGCGCCGTGCTGGGACAACATCGTTGCATCGACGGCCTTTGCAATCATGCGCGACCGTGCGGCGGTGCGCCCCGGCAGCGTGATTCCCGACATCCTGCAGGACTACTTCCCATCCACTCGGATGCCGCACGTCTATCTGGTGCCGCCCTTCTTCTGGAATGACGCCAGGTTCCCGGGACTGCAGTCCCCGCCGGTGGCGATCAACTGGCTGCAGTGCATCGCCATCCACGAATCCGAGCGGCAACTTGTCGAGCGGATTGGCGGTAACGCATTTGATGACCTGTTGCAGCAGCAGGAGACGGACGTGCTGGACATGCATCGGGCACCTGTCACTGGAGCACTCTGACGCCATTGCCAAGGGGGGGGCGGCGGGGCGGTCGGAGATTTATCACATTGCTGAACGAAAGCCGCCGGGCATGGCCCGGCGCTACCGTGCCCATGGGGTTGGCTCTGCCGCGCTCTGCCGCTATAATCGCCCGCTTACCTCGCCATCCTGGCGACTGGGCAATAGGAAAAACACCATGGTCAAGATTCGACTGACCCGCGGCGGCGCCAAGAAGCGTCCGTTCTACCACATCATCGTGACCGACGTGCGCAGCGCGCGCGACGGCCGCAACATCGAGCGCGTTGGTTTCTACAACCCGGTCGCCCAGGGCGGCGAGAAGCGCATCGAGCTGGACCTGGCCCGCGTTGACCATTGGGTCAAGAACGGCGCCCAGCCGACCGAAAAGGTCCGCAACCTGATCAAGGAAGCGGCCAAATCCCAGGCCGCTGCGGCCTGAGTCTGAAGGGCCACGCTTCGGCGTGGCCCTCTCGGTTGACGAAGATGAAAGATATCGAGCGCCGCATCCTGCTGGGCAGGGTTGTCGGCGCTTTTGGTGTGCGCGGCGAAATCAAGCTCGAGTCCTGGACCGAGCCTCGTTCCGCCATTTTCCGTTACCAGCCGTGGATCCTGCGCAGCCCCAACGGGCAGGAATCGACGCTTGAAGGCGCTCGTGGCCGTGACAGCGGCAAGCACCTGGTCGCCAGATTCCCCGGCGTCGAGGACCGCGATGTCGTCGAAGCCATGCACGGCACCGAGGTCTATGTGGCCCGCAGTGCGCTGCCGCCGCCAAAGCCCGACGAGTATTACTGGGTCGACCTGGAGGGCCTGGATGTGAAGACCTCCGAGGGCGTTGCCCTGGGCCAGGTCTCGCACCTGTTCAGCACCGGCGCCAATGATGTGGTCGTGGTCCGTGGCGACCGCGAGCGGATGATTCCGTTCGTGCAGCCGGACTTCGTCAAGTCGGTCGACTTCGAGGCCAACCTGGTGGTGGTCGACTGGGATCCCGAGTTCTGAGTGTGAGCATGCGGTTTGACGTCATCACCCTGTTCCCCGAGTTCCTCGCCCAGTCCGCTGGGCTGGGCGTGGTCGGGCGCGCGCAGGAGAAGGGCCTTTTCAGCCTGCACGGCTGGAACCCCCGTGATTTCGCCGAAGGCAACTACCGCCGGGTGGACGACCGTCCGTTCGGCGGTGGCCCGGGCATGGTGATGCTGATCGAACCGCTGCAGGCCTGCCTGCAGGCGATCCGTGATGCGGATCCGACCCCGGCGCGGGTGATCCATCTCAGCCCGCAGGGCGCGCCGTTGACCCAGGCCAAGGTGCGGGAACTGGCGGCATTGCCGCGCATGGTCCTGCTCTGCGGCCGGTACGAGGGCATCGACGAACGCTTTCTGGAGGCCAACGTCGATGAAGAGATTTCCCTCGGCGATTACGTGCTGTCCGGCGGAGAGCTGGGCGCGGCGGTCATCATCGATGCCGTGGCCCGCTTGCAGGAAGGTGCCCTGAACGACGCCGAATCCGCAGCCCAGGACAGCTTCGAAGGCGAATTGGGCTTGCTGGACTGCCCGCATTACAGCCAGCCGGCCCAGCACCCGCTGGGTGATGTGCCGGACGTGCTGCGCTCGGGCAACCACGCGGCCATCGCGGCCTGGCGCCGCCAGCAGTCGCTGGTCCGTACCGCCGAGCGACGCCCGGACCTGCTGGATGAACAGGCGCTGGGCAAGGCTGACCGCAAATTGCTCGACCAGGGCCGCCAGGCCCGCAGACAGAAGGCCAGCCCCTAGCGCAGGGCTGGCTCTATCGGCTATCATGGCCAATTCCCGCCAGCCCCGGCTGGCGCGCGCAGTACCCACAACAAACGTGCAGCACAGTTCCGTGACTGCATGAGCCCACGTTGTCGACACGACACGCCCACCCGAACAAGAATCGGTGTAACCCATGAGCAAGCTGAACAAGTCCATCGTCGCGGAATTCGAATCCGCCCAGATCACCCGCGAACTGCCGAAGTTCAGCCAGGGCGACACCGTTGTCGTCAACGTGAAGGTGAAGGAAGGTACCCGCGAGCGCGTGCAGGCCTATGAAGGCGTTGTCATCGCGACCAAGAACGGCGGCCTGAACTCCTCGTTCACCGTCCGCAAGATTTCGCACGGCTACGGCGTCGAGCGCGTCTTCCAGACCCACAGCGCCATCATCGACTCGGTCGAAGTGAAGCGTCGTGGTAAGGTCCGCGCCGGCAAGCTGTACTACCTGCGTGGCCTGGAAGGCAAGGCTGCCCGCATCAAGGAAGATCTGGCTGCTGCTGCTGCCGCCAAGGCTGCACGTCTGGCCGAAAAGGCCTGATAAACAACTTCGGTTGTTACCGCGACGGCCGCCTTCGGGCGGCCGTTTGCGTTTCTGCGACGGCCGGCGCTATGTTCGCCGCATGAATACCGTTGAACAGCGTTACCCGCCCAAGGTGCAGGCCGCCCTGCGCCATCTCGACGCCGCAGGCGTGCAGCGCCGGCACTCGGCGCCGCCACTGCATCGCCTGCTGTGGCGCATGGGCATCAACGCGCCACCGCCGATCCTGGCCAGCGTGGCCTCCAACGCACTGCTGATGGGTGTCTGGTTCGCGCTGGGGTGGGGCGTGCTGATGTGGCTGCTGGTCTGGCGCAATACCAACCTGCCGTTTGCGATCGCAGTGTTCAGCGCGCTCCTTGCCGGCGTACTGTTCGGTCTGCTGATGGCGGTCGTGATGCGGGTCATGCGCCTGCGCCGCGGTCTGCCGCTGTGGCGCGACCTGCCGGCTGCGCCAGGCCCCTGACCTGCGATCACGCAGCGCTGCGCACTGCCCGCCAACCACAAGGCCGCGAAGAAAAAAGCGGTAGCGCCGGGCCGTGCCCGGCGGATATCTGGCAACCGCTACGCTCGCCGGGCATGGCCCGGCGCTACCGGGTCACGGCATCCGGATCCGCCACCGGGGACGGCGGGCACGCCGGAATTTCCGATGGCGTGGCCACGTGTTCTGCCGGCGGCGGGGTGATCATCTTCGCCTTGCGCCAGCCTCCCCAGCGGTAATACGCCAGCGACAGCAGCATCGATACCAGTGAACCGGCCGGGAAGCTCCACCAGATCGCGTCGGCGCCCCAGTAGGGCTGCAGGAACTCGGCGAACGGCACGCGCACACCCCACAGCGAGGCGGCCAGGATCAACAGCGGCGGAATGACCGCGCCGGTGGAGCGCACCACGCCGGAAATGACGAAGCTGACACCGAAGAACAGGAACGAGCCGATCACTATATGGTTGAGGTGGCGGGCGATCTGCAGCGATTCGCTGCCCTGCGGCAGGAACAGCGCCAGCGAATACTGGTCCAGCACCACCAGCGGCAGGATCAGCGCCCCGGTCAGCAGGAAGTTGATCAGGATGCCCTTGCGCGCGGTGCCGCGGACGCGGTCCCAGCGCTGCGCGCCCACGTTCTGCGCGGCCATCGACGAACACGCCGCACCGATCGCCATCGCCGGCATCTGCACGTAGTTCCACAGCTGCAGCGACGCGCCATAGGCGGCGCCGGTGGCCGTGCCGTACTGGTTGACCATGGTCATCAGCAGGATGACCGACAGCGAGATCAGCACCATCTGCAGCCCCATCGGCACACCCTTGACCACCAGCGCACGCAGGATGGCCAGGTCGAGCTTGAACAGGTGCATGTCGGCACGGCCCAGCCACAGCGTGTGCCGCTTGTGCCGCATGTACAGCAGCAGGCCGGCCAGCGACAGCGTCTGCGACACCAGCGTCGCCCACGCCGAGCCGGCGATGCCCAGTGCGGGGAACGGGCCGAGGCCGAAGATCAGCACCGGGTTCAGTGCGATGTCCAGCAGCACCGACACCAGCAGGAAGCGGAACGGCGTGCGCGAATCACCGGCACCGCGCAGGGCGGCGCTGAGGAAGGCGAACGCGTACAGCGTGGGCATGGCCAGGAAGATGATGCGCAGGTAGGCCTCGGCCAGCGGCAGCGAGGCCGCCGGCGTGCCCATCGCCGCCAGCAGCGGGTGGGCAAGGAACCAGCCGGCGATGGCGATGATCACCGACAGGCCGATGAAGAAGGTGGCGCTGGTGCCGACCACGCGCCGCGCCTGGGCGATGTCGCGTGCACCGATGGCCTGGCCGATCAGGATGGTCGAGGCCATGCCGAAGCCGAATACCGAACCGATCAGGAAGAACATGATGTTGTTGGCGTTGGCCGTGGCGGTCAGTGCCGCCTCGCCGAGGTAGCGCCCCACCCACACCGCATTCACCGAACCGTTCAGCGACTGGGCGATGTTGCCCGCAAGGATCGGCAGCGCGAACAGCAGCAGATTGCGGCCGATGGGGCCGGAGGTGAGGTCAAGCGGCGCTTTGGCCATGGGCTGGTGATCGATTTCCGGGAGGCGCACACTAGCACCAGGCCCGTCTGCGGGGTGTGGCAATGGATCAACGACGACAGATGGCGCGATACAGCGCGGGGGCCTTGATCGTGGCCACGCTGGCCGCATGTTCGACGGGTGACCGGCTGGGGGATGCCCAGGTGCGGCCCGCCGACCGCGCTGAGTGCCTGGTCGGCAACCAGCGCCAGGACCTGGCGGGCACGCCGACGTTGATGGGGGGCAGTGGCTGCCGCACCGACCCCGCCAATCCGCGACCCCTGAACAAGCGCACGGAGTAGTACCTGCCGATGTCCGAGCTTTCACCGCTGTCGCCCAGTGTCCGCCTGGATGTCTGGTTGTGGGCGGCCCGTTTCTACAAGACCCGCAGCCTGGCCAAGCAGGCCATTGAAACCGGCAAGGTGGCCGTGGCCGGGCAGCGCCCGAAATCCTCGCGTGCGGTGCGCGTGGGCGAGCAGCTGCAGGTGGACCGCGGCGAGGAGCATTTCGAGCTGCAGGTGCTGGGCATCAGCGACCAGCGCGGACCGGCGCCGGTGGCGCAGCAGCTGTATGCCGAAAGCGAAGCCTCCAAGACGCGCCGTGCCGAGCAGCGTGCGCTGCGCATCGCCGCCCGCGATGGTTTCCAGCCGCCGGAGCACAAGCCGGACAAGCGTGCGCGCCGGTTGATCCGCGCGCTGGGTGATCTGGACGCGCTTTGAAGGAGAGCGTGCGAACCAACGGTTCGCACCCACCAGAGAGGGCGGGTTCGCACCCACCAGAGAGGGCGGTAGCGCCGGGCCAAGCCCGGCGAACCGGCCGGCACTCAGCCAGCATTCGGTTTTCACCCCGCACGTTGGATCTTCCTCTTCATGGAAGACCACCATGTTCATTCGCCGCAGCCTGCTGTGCCTCGCCCTCGTCACCGCCGCCCCGGCGTTCGCCGCCGACATCTCCTTCTGGGACACGCCACAACGCGGCGGCAACAGCTTCAACGAAAATCCGCCGGACCGTGCCTACTTCCAGGCGCTGCGTGACACCGGCGCGACCTGGGTGCGGCTGAGCCCGGACAAGTGGAAAAGTGCCGGCGGCCGCGACTTCCTGATGGGCGATGCCGACCACTACCAGGGGCTGGTGCCGGCCGACGTGGCGATCCTGCGGCGTGCGCTGGATGACGCAAATGCCGTGGGCCTGAAGGTGGTGCTGGTGCCGCTGTCGCTGCCCCTGCTGCGCTGGAAGCAGAAGAACAATGACGTGGTCGACCAGCGACTGTGGCAGTCGATGGACAACCACCTGCCGGCGCAGCGTTTCTGGCAGGACCTGGCCACGGCGTTGAAGGGACACCCGGCGCTGGCCGCCTACAACCTCATCAATGAGCCTGCGCCCGAGCACGGCACCTCGCTGGCCGAGCATGCGTCACGCGCAGCCATGCAGCAGTGGTACGCCAGCGTCGAAGACAGCCCGCGTGATCTGCGCGCGCTGTACCGGGGGCTGATCGCCAGCGTGCGTGCGGTGGATGCAGGCATGCCGCTGATGCTGGATGCCGGCTGGTATGCGGCGGCCGATGCCTTCGATTACTGGCCGGCGCCGCTGGACGATACGAAGCTGCTGTACAGCGTGCACATGTATGAGCCGTACGCGGCGACCAGTGCACCCAACCAGAGGCGCGCCACGCCGTACCGCTACCCGGCCACGGTGCCGTTCGGCTCCGGGAAACAGCGGTGGGATGCGTCGCGTGTGCGCCGCTACCTGCAGCAGCCGATGGACTGGGCCAAGACCCATGGCATCGGTGCGAACCGGATGGTGATCGGCGAGTTCGGCTGCATGCGGCGCTGGCCGGATTGCGCGGCCTACCTGCGCGATGTGCTGGCAGTGGCGGAGCAGCAGCAGGTGCATTGGGCGTTCTATGCGTTCCGCGAGGATGGCTGGGACGGGATGGATTACGAGCTGGGCGACAATGCGCTGCCGTGGTCGTATTGGCAGGCGGTGGAGAAGGGTGAAGCGGTACAGCCGCCGCGGTCGCTGCAGGCACCGTTGTTTGCGCCGATCCTGCAGCGGTTGAAAGACGGGGTGCGTTGAACCCGCGGCCGCTTCGCTCGCCGGGGCTGGGCCCGGGCGACCGGGGGTTTGGCCCCCCGGGGGGGGTGCGGCGCGCGCCGGCGCCCGCGCCCCCCCCCGCCCCCGCCCCCGCGGGGGG
>NZ_JBXFWG010000090.1:0-7193 GCF_056854535.1 Stenotrophomonas sp. STEN054
GGGGCGGGCGGGGGGGGGGGGGGGGGGGGGCGGGGGGGGGGGGCGGGCGCCGCCGGGGGGGGGGGGGGGGGGGGGCCCCCGCCCCGCCCCCCCCCCCCCCCCCCCCCCCGGGTCCCCTCCCCGGGAACGCTTGAGCCCGCAGGTATCGATCAGCGGATGACCAGCACCGGCAGCGTGCTGCGTGCCAGCACTTCGGCGGTCTGGCTGCCCAGCAGCACGCGGGTCACGCCACGGCGGCCATGCGAGGTCATCACGATCAGATCGCTGTTGCGCTCGCCGGCCGTCTCGATGATGCCGTCGGCGGCGTAGCGGTCCAGCACATGGATGGGATTGGCACGGATGCCCTGCTCGGCGGCCTTGGCCAGCGCCGGCTGCAGCACCTTCTGCGCGCCCTCCTCGCGGTCGGCCTTGTACTCCGGGCTGTTCATGTAGCCCACGCTCCAGCCCATGGCGTCATACATGCCCACCGCCCACGGCTCGGAAACCGTAACGATATCGACCTCGGCATTGAGATCCTTCGCCAGCTCCAGGCCCTTGGCCAGGCCCTTGTCGGACAGCTCGGAGCCGTCGGTGGCGATCAGGATGCGGGTGTACATGGTGGGCCTCCTTGGCGGGGTGCCAGCTGGGAACACCACCATTGCACACCCGATGTGCAGGCCGCGCCTTGAGCAGGATCAATCCGGCAGCGGATTGCCGTTCGCCGCGCCATTCTCATGTAGAGCCGAGCCCATGCTCGGCTGCCCTTCCCGGCTTCGCCGCCGCCCGAGCATCGGCTCGGGCGCTACATCCGCACCCCAAGCCCGCTCCTGAACCTTATCCCTCGACGGTGACCCGCCAGCCCCCCTCGTGCGGCTGCCAGTCGAACTCCACCGGCAGGAACTTCTCGATCAGGCGCGCGTTGCTGGCCAGGTGGTCGCTGATGACGTGGGTGGTGAAGCTGCCCCCGCCGGCCAGCGCCATCGGCAGCAGCAGCTGGTCGGACAGGTACTCGCCGACCCACGCGCCACCGCTGAGGTAGGTGCGGACCTGGCCGGCCAGGCGCGCGCCAACCTGCTCGGCCGACACGCCACGCTCGCCGTGGCCATCGAACACTTCCACGTGGTCGCCATGGCGCACGCGGACCATCGCCACGTTGCCCGGCCCCAGCGCCGGCCGCACCGACTGCACGTGGCGCGGGTGCGGGTCGACGCCCAGTTCATCGGCCAGCACCTGCAGCTCGCGCAATCCGATACTGCTGGACAGGCCCGACATCACCACCTGCGCCTGCATCGAATCCAGCGCCGGCCGCTGTTCCATGCACGGCACCTGCAACGTGGCACACGGCTGCACCTGCAGCTCGATCACCCCGCCCCCGGCCGGGTGGAAGCCATGCTGCAGGAGCTGCATCGAGGCCTGCACGCCCATCCGTGCCAGCGACGGCAGGTAGCTGTCGGCAATGAAGTCGGCGCTGGGTGCCAGCGGATTGTGGGTGCCGCCTTCCAGGCGCAGGCGCGACGGCCCTTGCGCACGCCACAGCGCCGGCAGCACGGTCTGCAGCACCAGGGTGGCCGAGCCGGCACTGCCGGTGGCGAAGTGATACTCGCCGGCGCTGACCACGCCCGGCTCGAAGCGCAGCGACGTAGCGCCCAGCGCAGCACCGTGGGTGCAGGCGCTGCCGACCTGCGCGGCGGCATTCACCGCGGTCAGGTGCTGGCGCATCAGCCCGGGCCTGCGGCGGATCGCGCGGATGTTCTGCACGGTGAAGCCGATGCCGGTGCACAGGCTCAGGGTCAGGGCCGAGCGCAGCAGCTGTCCGCCGCCGTGCCCGCCATCAAGTTCGATCATGTCCATGTGTTCTGTTCCTCGCTGCCTGCGGTCGTTCCGCAGGCCGTCCTGCCGCGCGCGACGCAGTGTACGCCGCGCGCGGCCCGCTTCACCCCTTCACGCACACCACCTGGCGCAGCGTGTGCATGATCTCGACCAGATCGCGCTGGGCTTCCATCACCGCCTCGATCGGCTTGTAGGCCGCCGGCGATTCATCCACCACGTCCGCATCCTTGCGGCATTCCACGTGCGCGGTGGCCCTGGCGTGCTCGTCCACGGTGATCAGCTTGCGCGCCTGGGTACGGCTCATCACGCGGCCGGCGCCGTGGCTGCAGCTGTGGAAGCTGTCCTCGTTGCCCAGCCCGCGCACGATGAAGCTCTTGGCACCCATGCTGCCGGGAATGATGCCCAGCTCGCCCTTGCGCGCACTCACCGCGCCCTTGCGGGTCAGCATCACTTCCTTGCCGAAGTGCACCTCGCGGTTGACGTAGTTGTGGTGGCAGTTCACCGCCTCGGCCTGCGCCTCGAACGGCTTGCTGATGACCGTGCGCACGGCCGCCACCACGTTGCGCATCATCACCTCGCGGTTCATGCGGGCGAAACGCTGCGCCCATTCCACCGCAAACACATAGTCACCGTAGTGCTGGCTGCCTTCGGGCAGGTACGCCAGGTCCTGGTCGGGCAGGTTGATCATCCAGCGGCGCATTTCCTGCTTGGCCAGTTCGATGAAATAGGTGCCGATGGCATTGCCCACGCCACGCGAACCGGAGTGCAGCATGAACCACACGCGCTGGTCCTGGTCCTGGCACACTTCCACGAAGTGGTTGCCGGTGCCGAGGGTGCCCAGGTGCTTGAGGTTGTTGGTGTTCTTCAGGCGCGGGTGGCGCTCGCAGATCAGCACGAAGTCATCGACCAGCTGCTTCCAGCCTTCGATGGCCAGCTCCGGCGGCGTATCCCAGCTGCCCTTGTCACGGCCACCACGGGTCACGCTGCGGCCGTGCGGCACCGCCCGCTCGATCGCGCCGCGCACCGCCGACAGGTTGTCCGGCAGGTCGCTGGCAACCAGCGTGGTGCGCACGGCCATCATGCCGCAGCCGATGTCCACGCCCACCGCCGCGGGAATGATCGCGCCGACGGTCGGTACCACCGACCCCACGGTTGCACCCTTGCCCAGGTGCACGTCGGGCATCACCGCGATCCACTTGTGGATGAACGGCAGCTTGGCGATGTTCTGCAGCTGCTCGCGTGCCTGGTCTTCCAGCGGCACGCCGCGCGTCCACAGCTTGATGGGTGCAGCGCCCGGCTGCTGGATCACGTCATGGTTCAAGGTGGTCATGGTGATGTTTCCTTTCATCCAATACAAAAACAAAGAAGGTGCGGTGACAAAGGTGGCCGAACGCTCCGGCTGCCGCGTTGCCGTGGCAGCCGGCCGGGACTTGAACCCGACCCCGAAGGGTTTCCGATGTAGTTCGGCCTGCATTCCCCGCGCAACGAAAGCGAAGATGCCGGCAGCACGACGAGGGGTGGAGGAACATCCTGCTCTACCACTGAGCTACCACTGTGTTGCCACAGCGGGCGGGGCTCGAACCCGCGACCCGGAGCTTAGAAGGCTGTAGTTCCTCCGGCATTCGCAGTGCCGGCGTTGAAACAGGTGCGGTGAAAAACACCGCGAAAAACGTGATTCCTGGTCCAGCCCGGCTGGCCCCATTGCCAGCCGGGCGGTTCCTGGCGACATCCTTGCCGCCGTCCAACATCGTGTTTACAACGGCATGTCCTCGATGCGCTCGACCCAGCCGCTGCCATCACCCGGCGCCTGCGCGAACTGCGCCAACAGGTCGAACACCGCATCGCTGAAGCCGCCGATGTGCAGCACGTCCTCGCGCTGCACGGTCTGGCTGCTGGCCACCGGCTGCAGGTCGATGCACACCAGCCGCGCCTGCGGGCAACGCTGCTTCAGCGCATCCCAGGCCTGCATCGTGGCCGTCGCGCCGCCCTTGCGGGTGTCACGCCAGCTCTCGTTGTCCGACACCAGCACCACCAGGTCGACCTGCTCGCGACGATGGTTGAGGTGTTCCAGCGGCGCACTGACCGAGGTACCACCGCCATTGATCGCCAGCTGCGCCGCCAACGTCATCACGCTGTCGCGCGGGTTCAACCGCACCGGGCGCACCTCGGTATCGAACGGCAGCACCGTGGCCAGCGGCTGGCCGCGCAGCACGCAGGCCGCGATCAACGCCGCCACGTCCACGCAGCGCACCGCCGAGCTGGCGCCCTTGCGGCAGCCGGTCACCGGCCACTGCATGGAACCGGACACGTCCACCGCCACGACCACCCGGCCCGGCAGCACCGGCACCTGCGCCGTGGCCGTTTCCATCGCGTCCTGCAACGCTTCGGGAATCTGCTGCGGCAGGCTGGCGCTGGCCTGGTAGGCCATCAGCAGCTGGTACGGCAGCACCCGGGCGCGGCGCACCTGGGCCGGATCACGCAGCCGCGCTGCGATCGCCGACACCATCGCCGGATCTTCGAACACGCCGTTGCGGGCGAACGTGTTGAGGTTCATCCGCATCGACTGCCACGACGCACTGCGCGCCAGCGCCGACCACTGCGCCGCATCCAGCGGCAGCGTGCTGAAGTACTGGAACGGCAGGTCCGGCGGCAGTCCACGCGGGTCACGCTTGAACGCCTCGTAGGCCTGCACCAGCGCCGGCAGCTGCGCCTCTTCGTACGGACGACCGACGATCCACGCATACAGCGCCTTGCGCTCGGCGTTGGCCGGCTTCGGGTGCACCATGCGGATCAGGTCGGCCAGCGACGGCTGCTGGCCGATGGCCGCACGCACCAGGGTTTCCGCCGAGGCCTGCTGGATCCACTCGCGCACCAGGCGCTTCGGCAGCGACCCCAGCGAACGGCGGCCGACCTGGCCGCTGCGCATGATCTGCACGAAGGTGCGCAGCTGGCGGCCGTTGTCCACCACCCGCGGGAACACCTGGGCGAAGGCCTCCGGGTCACGCACGCTGAGCACGGCCGCCAGCAGCACCGGCATGTCCTTCATGTGCGCCACCCGGCGGGCGTAGACCGCCGTACGGGCAATGAAGCGCGGCTCGACCTGCTCGGTCAGCGCCAACACGTGCTGCAGCTGTGCCTGGGCATCGCTGTAGAAGGTGTTGTTGAGGCAGCCGGTGGCCGCGTACAGGGCCAGCGCAGCGCGCGGGTCGCGGCGGTAGGCCAGGCCACCGGCTTCATTGACGGTGGTGGCCGGCAGCAGCGCCGGGGCACGCGGGGTGGAGAAGAGCGTCAGGTTGGCCATCGTGGTGTCCTCGGCGGGAACAGCCCGCCTCGTGTCATGGGATGGATAGAGCAATGGCCGTGCCAACTTTTGGATGTTTCGATCAAGTCATTGTTTTAGTTTGATTTTATTTCTCCAGATGGTATGGGCGCGTCCGCTGGCGCCGTAGAATGTATATAGTTTCGGCGCGCTTTTTATAGGAATGGATATGTCTCGGCGACAGGTGGTTTTTGGCATGCTCGGCACCCAGCTCGATTCGGGCGAGGGCCCAGGCCGGTGGGAGAAGTGGCGGCCGACGGTGTCGCTGGGCATGCACGAGGATTTCCTGCCCGACCGCATCGAGCTGCTGCTGGACGAGCGCCGGTACGCCAAGCTGGCCCGCGTGGTCTGCGCGGACCTGCAGCAGGTGGCGCCGGAGATGGACGTGCGCCGGCACGACACCTACCTGGCCGATCCCTGGGAGTTCGAAGGCGTCTATTCGACGCTGCATGACTTCCTCGCCAGCTATCCGTTCCAGCCGGAGGAGGAGGACTACTACGTCCACATCACCACCGGCACGCACGTGACGCAGATCTGCTGGTTCCTGCTCACCGAGAGCCGGCACTTCCCGGGCCGCCTGCTGCAGACCTCGCCGCCGCGCAAGCAGGACGGCGCGGCCGGCAGCTACGCCATCATCGACCTGGACCTGTCGCGCTACGACCACATCGCCCAGCGCTTTGCCCAGCAGCAGCTGCAGGACCGCGACCTGCTGAAGAGCGGCATCGCCACGCGCAACGCGGCCTTCAACGCGATGATCGCGCAGATCGAAACCGTAGCCACCCGCTCACGCGCGCCGATGCTGCTGATGGGCCCCACCGGTGCCGGCAAGAGCCAGCTGGCCAAGCGCGTGTTCGAGCTGAAGAAGCTCAAGCACCAGCTGCCCGGCCGTTTCGTTGAAGTGAACTGCGCCACCCTGCGCGGCGACGGCGCGATGAGCACGCTGTTCGGCCACACCAAGGGTGCCTACACCGGCGCCTCGTCCGACCGCGCCGGCCTGCTGCGCTCCGCCCACCAGGGACTGCTGTTCCTCGATGAGATCGGCGAACTGGGCCTGGACGAGCAGGCCGTGCTGCTGCGGGCGCTGGAAGAGAAGCGCTTCCTGCCGGTGGGCAGCGACCGCGAAGTGGAGAGCGAGTTCCAGCTGATTGCCGGCACCAACCGCGACCTGCAGCAGTCGGTGCTGGACGGCCGCTTCCGCGAGGACCTGCTGGCGCGCCTGAACCTGTGGACCTACCACCTGCCCGGTCTGGCCCAGCGCAGGGAGGACATCGAGCCGAACATCGAGTTCGAGCTGCAGCGCTGGTCGCAGCAGCAGCATGCACAGGTGCGCTTCAACGTGGAGGCACGCACGCGTTACCTGGCCTTTGCCACCAGTGCCGAGGCCGCCTGGCGCGGCAATTTCCGCGACCTGGGGGCATCGATCATGCGCCTGGCGACGCTGGCCAACGCCGGGCGCATCCAGACCGAGGGCGTGGACGATGAGATCGCGCGCCTGCGCCAGCAATGGCGCGGCGGCCAGGCGCAGTCGCCGCTGGAGGCGCTGCTGGGCCCGGCCGTGGATGAACTGGACCGCTTCGACCGCGTGCAGCTGGAGGAGGTCGTGCAGGTCTGCGCACGCTCGAAGTCGCTGTCAGCGGCCGGCCGCGAGCTCTTCGCGGTATCGCGCACCCAGCGCGCCAGCACCAACGATGCCGACCGCCTGCGCAAATACCTGGCCAAGTTCGGCCTGGACTGGGAGCAGGTGCGCCGTCCGGTGGAGCGCTAGCGCCACGCTTGCTCGACAGCCGCGTGCAGCGCATGCTGGCCCCGCCGCGCGCTGCCGCCTACAGGGATGATCGACATGCAGGACAAGCAAGCGAGGCCCTGGGGCGCTACGAAGGCCATTCCCGTGGCGGCGGTTTTTGCGCTGGCCCTGCTTTGCGGGGGCTACCAGGTTGGCAAGGACCTGGCGATGCGCGACATCGCGCAGTGTGAGGGCCAGTAGAGTCGAGCTTGCTCGACCGGCGGCCAACCGCCCCCCCCCGGTCGAGGCAAGGTGAGTCCCGGCTCGTAAGCCGCGAAGGGC
>NZ_JBXFWG010000091.1:0-7096 GCF_056854535.1 Stenotrophomonas sp. STEN054
CCTATTCTCCCCTTATTGGCCCCGGAGCCGCCGGTCCGCCCGGCCCAGCCCCGGCGCATCCCCGCGCGCCGGGGGGCGCCCCGGTCTTGGCCCGGCGCTACCGAATCAAAAACCCAGCAGCACCGCGCCCGAACCCGCATGCGTCCCAACGAAAAAGGCGGCCCTGCGGCCGCCTTCTCGTGGATCACTTGCCCTTGACGTGCTTCATCAAGCGCCGCTTGGCCTTGACCTGCCGCTCGGTGAGGACGTTCTTCTTGCCCTCGTACGGGTTGGTACCCTCGCGGAAGATGAAGCTCACCGGCGTGCCGATCAGCTTGAAGCGCTTGCGGAAGAAGTTCTCCAGGTAGCGCTTGTACGATTCCTGCAGTTCCTTCAGGCGCGTACCGTGCACGATGAAGGTCGGCGGGTTGGCGCCGGCCGGGTGCACGTAACGCAGCTTGGAAACGTGGCCGCGGATGGTCGGCGGCGGGTTGGTCTCGTAAGCCATCTCCAGCGCCTTGTTCACTTCGCTGGTGGTGAAGGTCTTGTTCGCCGATTCGTGCGCGCGGTGCACCGCACGGAACAGCTCGCGCAGGCCCGAACCATGCTTGGCCGAAATGCGCACCGACTCGGCCCACGGCACGAAGCCCAGGCGCAGCGACAGCATCGTTTCCGCCTGCTCGCGCTGGTACTCGGTCAGGCCATCCCACTTGTTGATGGCGATGACCAACGCACGGCCGGCGTCCAGCACCGCACCCAGCACGGTGGCGTCCTGGTCGGTCACGCCTTCGGTGGCGTCCAGCATCAGCACGGCCACCTGGCACTGCTCGATGGACTGCATGGTCTTGACCACCGAGAACTTCTCGACAACCTCGTCCACGCGCGAACGGCGGCGCAGGCCGGCGGTATCGATCAGGCGGTATTCGCGACCGTCACGCTCCAGGTCCACGGCGATCGAGTCACGCGTGGTGCCCGGCACGTCCGAGGCGATCATGCGCTCTTCGCCGAGGATGCGGTTGACGAGCGTCGACTTGCCCACGTTGGGGCGGCCGACGAAGGCGATGCGGATGCGGTTCGGGTCGTTGTCCAGCTCTTCGCCGCTGCCTTCTTCAGGCAGGCGCTGGATCACTTCGTCCATCAGGTCATCCAGACCCTGGCGATGGGCGGCCGACACGGTCAGCATTTCGCTGAAGCCGTAACGGGCGAACTCCGAGCGGACGGTGTCCTCGTCGGTGCCGTCGATCTTGTTGATCAGCAGCAGCGTCGGGCGCGACAGCTTGCGCAGCCAGGCCAGGATCTCGTCGTCCATCGCCGAGGTGCCCTCGCGGGCATCGACGACGAACAGGATCAGGTCAGCTTCGCCAGCGGCAGCGCGGGCCTGGCGCGTGGTAGCGCCGGCCAGGCCTTCTTCTTCCTCTGCGATGCCGCCGGTATCGACGACGAGGAAATGGTTGTCCTCGTCAAGCCGGCAGACGCCATAGTTGCGGTCCCGGGTGACGCCGGGCTGGTCATGGACCAGGGCGTCACGTGTACGGGTGAGTGCATTGAATATGGTCGACTTGCCGACATTCGGCCGTCCAACCAGGGCGACCAAAGGCAGCATCGCGATTACTCCGTATTAATTTGCCAACCGGAATGCGGTCAGCTTGCCATCAACATTCTGCACCAGCAGCACCCCATCGACGACGATCGGCTGGGCCAGCAGGGCGTCACCGCCGCTCTTGGCCCGCGCCGCCATCGCGCCGTCGGAGGCCTGCAGCCAATGCAGGTATCCCTTGTAGTCACCGACCACCACATAATCACCCTGCAGCGCAGGACCGGTCAGCGATCGACGCGCCAAGCCGGTCTGCGACCACATCGCGGTGCCGCTGGCCTTGTCCAGACCGAACACGCCGCCCTTGGGGTCGGTCACGAACACATTGCCCGAAGACACCGCCACGCCGCCGGCACCGCCGTGGTCGCGCGCCCACAGCGGGCGACCGGTCGGGCCTTCGATGGCCATGGTCTGGTTCTTGAAGCTGCTCACGAACAGCGTATTGCCTTCCAGCACCGGAGCGCCGTCGACATCGGCCATGCGGTCCAGCTCGGTACGGCCTTCGGGGCTGCCCACGGTCTGGTCCCACAGTGTGCGGCCGTCCTGCATGGCCAGGGCGGCGACAGCGCCGTCATCCTTGCCAATGAACAGCACGCCCGGACCGGTGACCACCGGCGCGTTGCCACGCACGGTCAGCGCCGGCAGCTCGCTGGGGTTGAACCACTTCTGGGTGCCGTTGGAAGCTTCGAACGCGGTGACGCGGCCATCATTGCTGCGCACGAACACCAGGCCCTGCGACACGGCCGGGGCCGAGATCACTTCGCCCGGGACGCGGGCGCGCCACTTCTCGCTGCCATCGTTGATGTCCAGCGCGATCACCTGGCCATCGAGGGTACCGATGACCACCAGGTTCTCGCCGACACCCGGGCCGCCGGACAGGCGCAGCTTGGCCTTCTTCTTTTCCTTCTGCGGCTCCCAGGTCCAGACCTTCTTGCCGGTCTGCAGGTCGATGGCGTGCACGCCACCAGTGATCGCCGCAGCGAACACATGGCCGTTGGCCACGGCCGGGCCCTGGCGCACGCCGATGCGGCGCTCGCCCTTGCCCAGGTTGACCGACCAGGCCTTGTTGACCTTCAGGGTCGGCTCGAACTTGACCAGTTCGGCCGGCTCCTGCGCCTTCTTGGCGGCGGCATCCTTACCGGCGAACCAGCCCTTCATGGTGCTGCAGCCGGTCAGTGCCATGCCCAGCAGCAGGACGGAGGCGACGCGCGTAATCATGACCTTCTGACTCATCAAACCGACTCCGCAGGGGCGGCGACGGTGCCGCCAGCGTCCATAACCTTGGTTTCCAGCACACGCCGCTGCGGTGCTGCCACGTCCAGCGTCTTAAGCGCCTTCTCATACTGCTCACGGGCCGCGTCACGCTTGCCCTGCGCCAGCAGCGCATCGCCCTGGATTTCCAGGCTGCCGCTGTCGGTGGCGCTGCCAAGCAGCTTGATCGCTTCGTCGCTCTTGCCGGTGGCCACCAGCAGGCGGGCCACGCGCTGGTCGACCACGCGCTGCAGGTCGCCTTCGACCTTCACGGCGCGCAGGGTGGCCAGTGCGTCTTCGTTCTTGCCGGCGTCGACCTGGGCCTTGGCCAGCTGCAGGGCCGCCAGATCGCCATAGATGCTGTTCGGGCCAGCCTCCAGCGCCTTGACCGCCTTTGCCGCGTCATCCAGCTTGTTGCCCTGCAGGCCAACCAGCGCCTTCTGGTACTCGACATTGGCCGAGGCCAGTTTGCCGCCCTGGTTGGTCTGGTACCACTGCCAGCCGGCAATGGCGCCGATGGCGATCGCTACGCCACCGAGGATGCTGGCGCCATTCTTCCGCAGCCAGCTGCGGACACGTTCACTTTGTTCGTGCTCGTCGAGCAGATCGTCGATCGCCATGCGTACTCTCGCCCCGCCCGTAGGGAGGGACCATTGGGATTATCGAAGGTGGTGAAACCGCGTCTCAGTGTGAAACCGGGACAACGGAGCCTTCAGAGGATACCTGAAAGCGGGCCACGTTGGCTCGCTGGTAGGGGGTCAGATCGACGATAGCGCCGTTCTGCTGAACCTGGACCGCCGAGGCGTTGCCCAAGGTCACGCGGCTCACCTGGCCGGGGGTGAAGCTGCGGGTCTCGCCGGCCTTGATCAGCGCCTTCTCGACCGAGCCGCCATCGGGGCCTGCGATATCGACCCAGCTGTCGCCACTGAACTGCATGTCCAGGTTGGCGGTGGCCGGGGCGGCCGGGGCCGGTCGCGGCACCGGGGCCAGCGAGGCCACGTAGGGGGTGGCTGCCGGTCTGGCGGCGGCAACCGCCGGCTCGGCACTGGCGGCCGCCGGTTCGTTGCCGACCGAGGACGGGGCCACCGGCACGGCGGCCGGCACCACGTCCAGCGATGCCGTGTTCGGGGTCGCCGGGGTGTTGTCGAAGTGGCCACGGGTGGCGAACCACACCGGCACTGCCAGCACCGCGGTGATGCCGACATACAGCACGCGTCGGCCGAGGTTCTCGGCGATGCGACGGGCACGCGGGGTATGGGTATGGCTGACCAGGGTGGGCGGGACCACCGGGCCGACCTGGGCCTGTTCCAGCAGCTGGCTGATATCCACGTTCAGCAGGCGCGCATAGCTGCGCAGCTGGCCACGGACGAATACCGGGGCGCCGAGCTTCTGCCACTGCTCTTCTTCTAGCGACCTGACCACCTGGACCGGCATGCGCAGGCGCTGGCCGACATCCTCGAGGGTCATTCCGGCCGCCTCGCGGGCCTGGCGCAGGCGGGTGCCGCAGCCGGCCGCAGTATCGAGAGCGCTCACAGTCTGGTCATCAATCACAATGCATCAACCCTGGAGATTAGGAGCCCGCGTCCTGCGGAAATTCCTGTCGAATCCGCTGCAGATAACGATCGGATGCCGCCTGATCGCCCAGTCGCGCCTCGATTTCAGACGCAAGTTGTAACACGGAACGTGTGGCCGGTGCAGCCGCAATCCTACGTTCGGCGAAGGCGCGCGCCTCGAAGAACCGGCCACGACGGACGTTGAGCTGCGCCATCGCCTCGAGTGCGACCGGGTTGGCCGGCACCATGACCAGGGCGGCACGCAGGTCGCGCTCGGCGCGTTCCACCTGCCCCGCATCCAGCGCACAGCTGCCGGCATTGGCCAGCATGCCGCCTGCCGAAGCGCTGCCTGGCAGCTGCAGCGCACGGTCGAACCACACCAGCGATTCGGCGGCGTTGCCGTGCTGGCACAGCCAGGCACCGTAATTGTTGAGGACGTCAACGCGCTGCGGCGCCAGTTCGGCGGCGCGGCGGAAACCCTCGCCTGCCTGCTGCGTGCGGCCGCGACGGTCGTCGATGCCGGCCATCAGCATCACCCCGTCCACGCCCCTGGGCCTGAGCTTGATGGCCTGGCGCACCTTGCGCTCGGCCTCGTCCAGGTTGCCCACCTGCATGTCGCGGGCTGCCAGCGCGAGCTGGTCCTGGTAACGGAATTCGTCGCGGACGCCCGGCGCATCGCGCACGTGGCGTTCCGGGGCAATATCACCACTGCGGGTGTATTCCTCGGGGAGGTGCGACTTGGTGGTCTTGCTGCAGCTACTGGCCAAAACGGCCAGCACCCCTGCAATCAGGACTGGCCAGAGCCGGTCACGCGGCCGCATCGCTCCCCTTCCCTGCCTGCAACGTCTTGTTGAATTCCGCCTGGCGGCGGGTGCGGTCCATCACCTGGCCCTTGAGCTGGCCACAGGCGGCGTCGATGTCGTCGCCACGGGTGCGGCGGACCATCGTCAGCACGTTGCTGTCGAGCAGGATCTTCTGGAAGGCGCGGATGTGCGCTTCTTCAGAACGCTCGTAGCGGGTGCCCGGGAACGGGTTGAACGGGATCAGGTTGACCTTGCCCGAATCCTTGGCCTGCACCGCGTTGTCGAACTGGCGCATCAGGCGGGCCAGCTCGCGGGCATGCTCGGGCTTGTCGTTGATGCCCTTCATCAGGGTGTATTCGAAGGTGACCGATTCGCGGCGCTTGTTGGCGCGCAGGTAGCGCGCGCACGAGGCCATCAGCTCGGCGATCGGGTACTTCTTGTTGAGCGGCACCAGCGTCTCGCGCAGCGCATCGTTCGGCGCGTGCAGCGACACCGCCAGCGACACGTCGCTTTCGGTGGACAGGCGGTCGATCTGCGGCACCAGGCCGGAGGTCGACAGGGTCACGCGCTTGTTGGCCAAGCCGTAGCCCAGGTCGTCGCGCATCACGCTCATGGCGCGCACGACGTTGTCGAAATTCATCAGCGGCTCGCCCATGCCCATCATCACCACGTTGGTGAGGCGGCGCATCTGGTGCGGCACGTTGCCCAGATGGCGTGCGGCAACCCACACCTGGCCGATGATCTCGGCGGTGGTCAGATTGCGGTTGAAGCCCTGGGTGGCGGTGGAGCAGAACGTGCAGTTCAGGCCGCAGCCGACCTGCGAGGACACGCACAGCGTGCCGCGGGTCTTGTCGGGGATGTACACGGTCTCGATGGCGTTCTTGCCATCAACCCCCATCGCCAGCAGCCACTTGTGGGTGCCGTCGGCGGAGGGCTTGTCGAACACGATGTTCGGAACCAGCACCTCGGCATGGGCCTGCAGCTTGGCGCGCAGGACCTTGCCGAGGTCGGTCATTTCATCGAAATCGGTGACGTAGCGATGGTGGATCCACTTCATCACCTGATGGGCACGGAACTTCTTCTCGCCGAGAACCTCGACGAAGAACTTCTCCAGGCCCGCGCGATCGAGGTCGAGCAGGTTCTGCTTGCCAGCCGTGGGTGCCGACTTCGGCAGCGGCTGGATGGCGGGGGACTGTACGACCTCGTTCACGGCATTACTCTCAGCGCGAGACGACTTCGGTGGCGGCGAAGAAGTACGCGATTTCAATCGCGGCATTCTCGACCGAGTCCGAGCCGTGGGCGGCATTGGCATCGATGGATTCGGCGAAGTCGGCGCGGATGGTGCCCGCAGCGGCTTCCTTCGGGTTGGTGGCGCCCAGCAGGTCGCGGTGGGCCAGGACGGCGTTCTCGCCTTCCAGGGCCTGGATCATCACCGGGCCGGAGATCATGAACTCGACCAGCGCGTTGAAGAACGGACGCTCGCGGTGCACGGCGTAGAAGCCTTCGGCTTCACGACGCGACAGCTGCTTGTACTTGGCGGCCACGACCTTCAGGCCGGCCTTCTCGAAGCGGGCGTAGATTTCGCCGATGACGTTCTTGGCAACGGCGTCCGGCTTGATGATCGAAAGGGTGCGCTCCAGCGCCATGGGATGTCTCCAATGGATTCGGGCCGCTGATGGCCCGAAGGGTAACAAAAAAAAAGCCGCGTCGAAACGCGGGCTTAGCCTGATAAACGTAGGCGAATTGTAAGAGATAACGCGACTGGGTGGTAGAGGGCCTGTGGCCCTGCTGTAGAGGCGCGCGCCCCCCCCGGGGGGGGGGGGGGCCCCCCCGCCCCCCCCCGGGGGGGGGGGGGGGCCGCCCCCCCGCCGGGGCCCCCCCCCCCCCGCCCCGCCCCCCCCGGGGGGCGGGCGGCC
>NZ_JBXFWG010000092.1:0-6813 GCF_056854535.1 Stenotrophomonas sp. STEN054
GTCGGCCCGCCCGCGGGCGCGCGCGCGGCAGGCCCGGCCCCGCCCCGGGGGGCCGCGGGGTGCCGGGCGGCCGGGGCGTCGCCCGGCGAGCGCGGGGCGTTACGTTCCGGTAGCGCCGGGCCATGCCCGGCGCGCGCGGGGCGTTACAGTCCGGTAGCGCCGGGCCATGCCCGGCGAACGCGCAGCGCGGCACCCAGTACAATGGCGGTCTTTCCTTTCCAAGGTGACCCCACCCCATGTCCCAGAACTCCAAGGCCAAGCGCGACAAGCGCAAGAAGCAGCAGGCCAAGCGTCCGTTCCTGCGCCTGAATGCCCAGCAGCAGGTGCAGAACCACGCCGTGCTGACCAATGAAGACGGCCAGGCCGTGGCGGCCATCGGCCTGCAGGGCCGCGAGTGGCTGCTGGCCATCGGTGGCCAGACCATGGGCAACGCCGACAACCCGGTGCCGATGCTGGCCATGCTCAAGCACCTGTCCAACGTGCAGGAAAAGGAAGGCCGCACGGTCAACCTGGAATATTCCGAGCTGATGCAGAAGCTGCTGGACACCCTGGCTGCCGAAGCCGGCCAGACCGCTGACGAGTACCTGGACAAGCTGGTGGCCGAGTTCGAAACCGAGCAGGCCGAAGAAGGCGAAGACGCCGCTGAAGGCGAAGTGGTTGAAGCCGCTGCCGACGCCGAGGCCGCTCCGGCCGACGCCGCCGACACCGACGGCAAGCCGCAGGCCTGAACCGGCCGCGGCGGTGACGGTCTACGTCGATGACGCGGTGCATCCCTGGCGCGGACAGCGCTGGGCGCACCTGATGGCCGACACCCTGGCCGAGCTGCACGCGATGGCGGCGCAGCTCGGCATTCCGCTGCGGGCCTTCCAGAACAAGGCCAGCGGCGCACACTACGATGTCAACGCGGACCTGCGCACGCAGGCGATCGCCCTCGGCGCACGCGCCATTTCCCGGCATACCGACCGCGAGCTGGTGAAGGCCGTGATCGCCAACGCACGGGCGCAGTACCGGCCGTAGGCCGGTACGGGTACCGCCGGGTGCATGCAGTAGATCCACGCCATGCGTGGATGGGGTTCAGGCCCGGCGCTACCGATCAGAACGGGTCGCTGCCCAGCCGTACTTCCAGGTTCAGCAGCGAGCACAGCGCCAGCAGCGCGTCGTCGTCGCGCGTCAGCGCCATCCAGCCGGTGAAGCCATCGCTGCCCGCATCCACGCTCCACAGCGTGTAGTTGTGCTCGCGCAGGCGGTCGAACGCGGTGGACATCAGCTGCACGCCGTCCAGGTCGGCAGCGAAATCCTCGTCATCCAGGTCGCCGCCCCAGTCCAGCTGCAGGTTGAAGCGCGCCGACAGCTCGTTCACCGCCGACTGCAGCGATTCCAGGTCATCACGCTCCACCTCGAAGCCCGACTGCCAGGCGATGGCCGTGAACAGCGCCGGCACCCAGTCGCTGTCCGCTTCCAGCGGCTGCCCGTCCTCGGCCAGGTGCTCGCGCCAGCGGTTGAACTGCTGCAGCGCCAGCTCCTCGTCGCCCGGATTGATCAGCACCAGCAGGTTCCAGACCCGCGCCTCGAAGTCGTCTTCGTCGAAATCGTGGGCGTCTTCTTCGAAGTCGAAATAATCGCTGTTGTCGGGCATGGCGGGCACTCCTTGGGGCAGGCCGGCATTCTACGGTTTATCCTGTGCCGCTGAAGCCGGCCTTGGTGGCCGTCACTGTGAATGAAGCGATGAGCGATACCCCTCCCGACCACCTGGCGATCAACCCGGCCAGCCCCTTCCATGATGCCAAGGCGCTGGAGCGCGGCGTTGGCGTGCGTTTCAACGACATCGAGCGCGACAACGTCGAGGAATACTCGATCAGCGAAGGCTGGATCCGCGTCCAGGCCGGCAAGGCCCGTGACCGCCGCGGCAACCCGATGACCATGAAGGTCAATGGCAAGGTCGAGGCTTACTTCCTGGACCAGAAGCCGGAATGACCGCCTTCTGTAGAGTCGAGCCATGCTCGACTCTACATTTCAGGGTCAATCGCGCTTGCGCGATTCCAGCAGGTCCAGGTTGCGGATCAGGCGCCGCGAGATCTCGTCGGAGATCACCCCGCGCCGGGTCAGGCGGAACAGCTCCTCGCGCTCGGCGTTCAGGCCGGCACTGCGCAGCTGGCGGTAGCCCTGCTCCATCCGGTTCACCTTCTCCGGATCCACGTCGGGGCCGTCGCTGTCCTTCTCCAGATGGCGCTGGTACAGCAGGCTGACCCGCGAGGCCGCGTCGTTGTACAGCTGCACGTTCTCGGTGTTCTGGTTCATCACCAGCTGCTGGCGCATGCGCTCCACCCCGGCCAGGGCGGCCTTGGAGGACAGCTTGCGGGCCAGGTCCTCTTCCTTGCGTTCGCCCGAGTCGGCCGGCAGCTGCAGGCCCTTCAGCAGCTGCGGCAGCGCCACGCTGGCGCCGACCAGCGAGAACAGGATGACCGCCGCGGCCAGGAAGATCACCAGGTCACGCGCCGGGAAGGCGCTGCCATCAGGCAGGAACAGCGGCAGGGTCAGCACGCCGGCCAGGGTGATGGCGCCGCGCACGCCGGCCACCGAGGTCGCCACCACGATGCGCCAGTTCGGGGCCTCACCCCGCTCCAGGCCACGGCGGCGCGCGCGCAGCAGGTTCCAGCGCAGCGACAGCCACACCCACAGCAGGCGCAGCGCGATCAGCGCGGCATTGATGACCAGTACGTACACCAGCAGCCACCAGGCGCTCTGGTGGCCGGTCTCGTTCATGGTGGTGGTGGCGCGCTCGACGATGCCCGGCAGCTGCTCGCCCAGCAGCACGAACATGATGCCGTTGAAGCTGAACTGCAGCATGTTCCAGACGCCCGCACGCTGCACGCGCATGCTGCCCGACACCCGGCCGGTCAGCTCGACGTAGCTCATCGCGATGCCGGCGGCGACCGCGGCGAGGATGCCCGAGGCGTGGATTTCTTCGGCCAGCAGGTAGGCCGCGAACGGGATCAGCAGGTTGACCAGCATCGCCGCGCCGGGCTCTTCGCCGAAGCGGCGCCACAGCCAGCGCTGAAACGTGGACACGCCGAGGGTGACCGCCACGCCCACCGCCAGGCCGGCCACGGCCACCCACAGGAAGGTCAGCGAGGCGGTGGCCAGCGAGAAGCTGCCGGTCATCACCGCAGCCACGGCAAAGCGGAAGCAGACCAGGCCGGACGCATCGTTGAGCAGCGATTCGCCTTCCAGGATGTGCATCAGGCGCTTGGGAATGGGTGCCTTGGCGGCGATCGCACCGACAGCCACCGGGTCGGTGGGCGAGACAATGGCGGCCAGCGCGAAGCACACCGCCAGCGGCATCACCGGAATCATCCAGTGGATCAGCAGGCCGGCGCCGATGACGGTGAACACCACCAGGCCGAAGGCCAGTTCGAGGATCGCGCCTTTATCGCGGAACAGGCCCTGTTTGGGAATGCGCCAGCCATCAAGGAACAGCAGCGGCGGCAGGAACAGCAGGAAGAACACTTCCGGTTCCAGCGCGTGGCCGCGGTTGAACACGCCGGCGATGACCGCGCCCAGCGCGATCTGCACCAGCGGCAGGGGGAGTGAAAATGGCAGGACGCGAACCAGGTAACCGCTGGCGACAACGGCTACCAGCATCGCCAGGACGACTTCGATGGTGTGCATGCTTCTTCCAGGAAGCGACGCGTGGGGCCCGGGAAAAACCGGTGTGCGCCGGAGACTGGAAAAAAAGTTAACACAGCAGGCCGTCGCTGCGGCCCGCTGTGTGAATGCGCGTCAGGGCAGCGACAGCAAACGCTGCTGGATCCAGCCACTGATGTCCCGCTGCATGTCCGCCGACAGCGTGTGGCCAACCGGGTAGCCACGCAGCTGGTGGGCCACGCCCAGCGCCTGCAGGCGCGCGGCGGCAGATTCGGCCAGTGTGTACGGCAGCTTTTCGTCGGCATGGCCGTGCACCAGCAGCCCGTCCAGCCCGGCATCGGCGATGTCGACCGGCACGTGCGGGGCGATCTCCGGCAGGATGCGCCCGCACAGCACGCCGAACGACTTCACCCGCTGCGCCTGGGTCAGGGCGACGCTGGCACTCATGATGCCGCCTTGGCTGAAGCCGGCCAGCACGGTCTGCCGCGCGTCCACGCCCAGCCGCTGCTGCTGCGCGGCCAGCCACTCGCCCAGCAGCAGGCGCGACTGTTCGGCCTGCGCCGGATCGATCACCGGCCCCTGCGCGCCGAAGCGCACGGTGAACCAGCCGAACGCCTGCGGCCCGAACACCAGCGGCCCGCGCGGCAGCAGCACGTGCAGGCGGGGGTCGAGCGCCTGGGCCAGGCCGGCCAGCGACTGCTCGTTGCTGCCCACGCCGTGCAGCAGCACCACCAGGCCCTGCGCGGTGCCCTGCGCCGGCCGTTCCAGCATCGGCAGCTCCGCGCTCATGCGGCCACCGCCGCAGCGCTGCCATCGAAGCGGTAGATATCCATCGCCAGCATGCCAGCGTCGATGCCCGCATCGATGCGCTGCGCACCGAAGCCGCCCTCGCCCGCCGCGCCCATCGCGAAGTACAGCGGCAGCAGGTGCTCATCGGTGGGATGCGCGCGCTCGGCAAACGGTGCCTGGCGGCGGTAGTCGAACAGCGCGTCGCGGTCGTTGGCGGCCAGGCGCTGCTCCACCCATTTGATGAAGGGGCGCACGTACGGCGCTTCCTTGCCGTCCTGGTAATCGCGCCAGTCGTGCAGGTTGTGGGTGATGCTGCCCGAACCGATCAGCAGCACGCCCTGCTCGCGCAGCGGCGCCAGCGCGCGGCCCAGCGCGTACTGGTGCTGCGGGCCCAACATCGGCTGGATCGACACCGGCACCACCGGGATGTCGGCCTGCGGGCGCAGCATGCGCAGCGGCACCCAGGCACCGTGGTCGAGGCCACGCTGCGGGTCGATGGCCACCGGCAGGCCGGCGGCGGCGATGCGGCCGGCGACTTCTTCGGCCAGCGCCGGGTCGCCCGGGGCCGGATACTGCAGCTCGAACAGCTCGCGCGGGAAACCGCCGAAATCATGGATGGTCGGCGGCTGCGGGTGCGTGCCGACCAGCGGCTGGCGGGCGAGCCAGTGCGCCGAGGCGATGACGATCGCGCGCGGCGTCGGCACGTCGCGGGCCAGCTCGGCCAGGCGCACGCCGACCTGGCCCGGATGCAGGGCGGTCATCGGCGAACCATGGGAGATGTACAGCGAAGGCAGGCGGGACATGGCAACCTCCAGGAATTCTTTCAGCGGGCGATCAGCGCGAACGCAGCGTCCAGCGGCCATCGCCCAGCAGGAACAACACCACCAGGGCCACGGCCCAGAACGCCGGGTATTCCCAACCGCCGCCACTGTTGGCGAAGCTGAAACCATTGGCGCCGTGCACGGTGACGATGGTGCCCAGCAGCAGCGGCACGCCGAGCAGGCCGATCCAGCGCGCATAGACGCCCAGCAGCAGGGCGGTGGCGATGCCGAGCTCGGCAACGATCGTGAAATACCCCAGTACACCGGGCAGGCCCAGCGACTGGAAATAGGCCACGGTGCCGGCCGGGGTGAACACCAGCAGCTTGGTCAGGCCATGGGCCAGGAACAGGCCGCCCAGCGCCAGCCGCAGCAGGGTGCCGGCGTAGGGGGCGAGCGGTGACAGCGGGCGGGACGTGGTAGACATGGCAGGCACCTCGGAAGGAGTGGGCACAGCTTATTGCGCCCAACAGAGCCGATAAATACGATGATCTGACCGTATTTGTTGCAGAAGGCGAAACAATGGACACCCTGGACGCCATGCGTGTGTTCGTCGCGGTGGTCGAGCGCAACGGCTTCAGTGCCGCCGCGCAGGCGCTGGACATGTCCACGGCCGGGGTGACCCGGCAGGTGGCCGCGCTGGAAAAACGCCTGTCCACCCGCCTGCTCCACCGCACCACGCGGCGGGTCAGCCCGACCAGCGCGGGCGCGGCCTACTACGCGCAGTGCGTGCGGCTGCTGGCCGAGTTCGACGCACTGGAAGCCAGCATCGGCGCGCAGGCGCTGGAACCCTCGGGCACGCTGCGCATCAATGCCCCGGTCAGCTGGGGCATCGCCCGCCTCGGCCCGTTGCTGGCCGGCTACCGCCAGCGCTATCCGCAGGTGGAACTGGACCTGGCCCTGTCCGACCGGCTGGTGGACATGGTCGAAGAGGGCTACGACGTGGCCATCCGCATCACCCGCGAACCGAGCCCGGCGCTGATCGCGCGGCGGCTGGGCCAGGCCCGCATCACCCTGTGCGCGGCACCGTCCTACCTGGCCGCGCGCGGCACGCCGCACACGCCGCAGGAGCTGGAACAGCACGACTGCCTCGGCTACAGCTACTGGGCCTCAGGCAACCAGTGGCCGCTGCACGGGCCGGGAGGCGAGACCCGGGTGACGGTGGACAGCATCCTGCAGGCCAACAACGGCGACGTGCTGCGCGAAGCAGCCATCGCCGGCATGGGCGTGATCCTGCAGCCGGATTTCCTGCTGGAGGACGCGCTGGCCGATGGCCGCCTGGTGCGCGTGCTGCCGGAATGGGAAGTGCCCACGATCGGCATCTTCGCCGTGTACACCAGCCGCAACCATCTTGCACCGAAGGTACGCAGCTTCATTGATTACCTGGTGGATGCGGGGGTGTGACGCCCGGGCATGGCCCGGCGCTACCGGCCGGGCTGCAGAGCGGTAGCGCCGGGGCCGGGCCGGCGGATGAAAGCGGACCCCCCACCCCAGACTACAGCGCAAAAAAGTTATTTTTCACCGGCGCCCCCCGCCCCCCCAGGGGGCCCAGCACCAGGGG
>NZ_JBXFWG010000093.1:0-6608 GCF_056854535.1 Stenotrophomonas sp. STEN054
CCCCCGGGCGGGGGCGGGGACGGGGCCGGGGGCCTTCCGGGGTGCGGTCCCGGGGAGGCCCCCCCCGCTACCGCTTACTTCTTCTGGTACTTCGGCACGAACTGCTGCTGCACTGCTTCCGCCAGCTGGTCCGGCGGCAGCAGGCCCTGGTCGAGCAGGAAGTTGTTGAACGCCATGCGGTCGAACGTCGCGCCCAGCGCCAGCTCGGTCTGCATGCGCAGTTCCAGGATGCGGGTGTAACCATAGAAGTAGCTGCCCGCCTGGCCCGGCATGCGCACCATGTAGCGGTCCAGCTCCTGGGTGGCCATCGCCTTGGACAGGCCGACCTGCTCGATCAGCACGCGCTCGCCGTTGGCACGGTCGGTCAGGCCGAGGTTGAGCATCGGGTCGAGCATGGCGCGGGCGGCGCGCAGCAGGCGGAACTGCAGCGCGATCATCTGCCCGTCCAGCGGCTCGTACGGCACCATCTCGGCCTCGGCGTACAGCGCCCAGCCTTCCACGTTCACCGAATTGAACGCGAACATGGTGCGCGCCAGCGACACGCCACGCTCGACCATCGCGGTGAACTGCAGCTCGTGGCCGGGGCGGCCTTCATGCGCGCTCAGCGTCCACGCCGCCGAGCCGAAGTTGAAATCGTCGTACTGCGCGCCCGGGCCAGCGGCCGGGTTGCCCAGCGGCAGCACGAAGGTGCCCTGCTGCCCGGTGTTGTTGACCAGCGGCGCCGGCAGGAAGTGCGGGGCCGGGCTGGCCGCGCTCTCCGCCGCCGACCCCAGGCGCATCTGCATGGCGCGCTTGGGCACGTCGACGATGCCGTGTTCGCGGATCAGCGGATCGATTGCATCGATCACCTTGCGGTAGTGACCTTCCAGCTGGTCGTCGGCGATCTTGTCGGCCTTCAGCGCGCGGATCACCGCCACCGGGTCGCTCGGGTCGGCGACCTTCAGGCCCTTCTCCTTCGCCACCAGCGGTGCCAGCTGCTGCATCGCCGAGCGGGTTTCCATGAATTCCAGCTGGGCGCGCTGCATCAGCAGCTTCGGGTCGATGTCGATGCCGACCTGCTTGAGCTGGAACGCATACAGCGGGGCCGGCAGGCGTGCATCGGTGCGCGCCTTCGGCAGCACTTCCTTGCGGGTCCAGGCGGCGTAGTCCTTCATCTGCCCTGCCAGAGCCGTCATCGCCTCATCGGCACCGGCAATCTGGTACTTCTTCAGCAGCGACTCGATGCCGGTGATGTAGGTCTCGACGTTGTCCAGCGACTGCTGCACTTCGATCTGCGTCGGCTGCAGCAGCGCACTGTCCTTCAGGCGCTCTTCGTAGCGCTGGCGGGCCAGCGTGGTGAACGCGGTGCCACCCGGCTGCAGGCCGGCATAGGCCTTGAGGCGGTCGACCGCCTTGGCCCGGCGCTCGGCCGGCACCTGGTCGGACAGCAGCAGGTTGAGGCCGCTGAACACCGTCTGCGGCGCATCGCTCCACGGCAGCAGGTACTTCTCGTTGAGCGTGCTGCCCTCGATGTTCTGGTCAGCGGCGTGGATCATGATCGCCAGATCCTGGCGGACGTTGGGATCCTTTTCGGTAGCCAGCTTCGCCTTCAGCTCATCGCGGGCCTTGGCGACCGCCGCGCGGTAGCGCTTGCCGTTGTCGGGGCCGAGGTCGGCCACCTTGTCGTCATAGCCGGGCACGCCGAAGAAGCCGGTCTCTTCCGGCTGGAACGGGCCCTGCGCATCCAGCAGGATCTGCGCCAGCGCATTGCTGCGGGCGACCCAAGCCGGGCTGGCCGGTGTGGCGGCCTTGGCAGCCGGCGCGGCAAGCGCCGGCGGGGCAGACAGCAACGGGGCGGCGGTCAGGGCCAGGGCAACGGCGAGCGCGATCGGCTTCATGGGACACTCCGGGAAAGGGTTGTCCGCAACTTACGCGCTCAGGGCGATGGCGACAATCGGCTGGAGGTCATGGCCCGGGGCGGGACATCTGCGCATTGAATGGACGGATCCGGGTAGAACTCGGAAATGATGCGCTTGGTTTCGCGCAGGACTCGCGCGTTGTCGTGAAGGTCAAAGGAGCCCGTTGGGCTCCCTTCATGCTGAACCGACGGGGACGACCAGAGGTTGATCCGGGGGCAGGCGCGTTCAGTGCACTCCAAAGCCATGACGGTACGCCAGTCAGGTAACTTCTCGTTGTTGGAACGATAGCCGTGTCCGTATGCAAATCTCGGCGGATCAAGAGTCGCATTCTCAGGGTCGTGATCTGCGCCCAGCAGATGGCCGATTTCGTGCGCAAGGGTGTGGTGGTCCAGGCACCTGCGTTCCAAAGCCAGAAAAGCCGTTTCCCGGGTCGCGAGCACCTGCTGCGCCAGCCCACAAGTCGTTACATTGGTACCAGTGTCGATGATCATCACCATGACGTCAGCGCGCTCGCCTTCCCGAGCCACGGGAAGCAGCCAGAGCGGCCCCTGCCTGCCCTTGGCGATGTCATCGAGAGTCTGATCAAGCGTGGTCTCGCGGTATCCCGGAAGTGCGTTGGCCGCCGTCTGCAGCTCCAGTTCAATACCACTTGCTGCAAAACCGGCATTGGCCTCGAGCACAGCAGCCCTGACCTGCTCGATTGCCGGATCCACCCCATCTGCCAAGGCACCGGCTGCAAAGCCATACGCCACCCGAATCACATCGGGACTTTCACCGTTCCCCCCGGCGGCGATTCCCGGAGGGAGGTCTGGAGCGGGCCGGTCTGGTCGCCGATCCCTCACATCGTCACGCTCGTCCCGTAGTGCCCGGCGCACATCACGCTTCACTAGTCGATCGCCATCCAGCGCGTAACGCCAGAACCCCTGGCTAAATCTCGCATGTGCTCCGGAAGCGTCCGACCAGATTCGCACGTACTGGGACGGACCAGGCTTCTCTTCAACATCCGGCATAACGCTCTTCACCCTGCCCACCCACTGCATGCCTGGGATAGAGCGCACCTCCCGTTGTGCGCCTTCATCACCCGCAGGCCGGTAGATCACGTTCTGGACGCTTTCGAACAGGGGTTCGGAAGGATCGCGGACAAGGTGAAGAACCATGTCGTAGAGATCGACGGTGATCTCATCGGCAGCCAAGGCGACCTCATTCACACGAACTCGGTGCACCCACTCCACATCATCGCCTGCTCTGCGCAGCTGCTGTTCTGCTGCTGCCGATGGTCCGTCCGAGACTACCTCCACGAAAGGTTCAGCAGCCATGCCGGGGGTGACCGAATGCAGCGCAAAAACTGCCAGCGCTATCACGCTCCTGATTGCATACGTTCGCATTGCACGCTCCTTCCAGGATGAAATGAGTCGTTGCAGCCAGATCCGCGCTGCAACGGCTCAATCATTGGAGGGGGCGTGCGGTAGCTATCCGGGACGTCGTTCACACTATCAATCCAAGCTATCGAAGCAGTAAAGATTGAAGGCTGCAGCATTAAAAGATCGGTTCATAAGCGTCGTGTGGTGTCGGAACTAATCGGTCCCGCACAAGACATGCCGAGCGGACCCGAGGTCCGGCCGGCAAGAGTGAATTCAGCTGGGGCGGATCACGACAGCCTCGGTTCCGGCCGTCGTGCAGTCACAACGCCATGCCTTCGCTGCACCCACCCCGCGCACGACACTCCTGCAGCGCGCATTCACCCGCAGCTTCTGCATCATCCAGCACGGTCAGGTCGAAGGTCTGCTTGTCCTCGCCCAGCACGTACATCACCGGGTAGTCCCACACGTCGTCGCGGCGGATGCCCGTCACGAACAACCGCCCCTGCCCCTGCGGCCCATCCAGGGCCACGGTGAGGACGACATCGCGCCGGCCGTCGTAGGCCGTCTGCATGCTGCCCAGCGGCATCGCGTCGGCACGCAGCGGCTCACCGAGCACCTGCACCAGTTCGATGCTGCAGGCGGCGCGGCGCATCGCTTCGCGCATCGGCGGGCTTTCGTGTGCGGCCTCGCTCCAGCGCAGCACGCTCCAGGCGATGATGCCGCACAGCGCGCCCAGGAACAGCACAACCGACAGCGGCATGGCCCAGCGCCAGTGGCGGCGCCACCAGCCAGGGCTGGCAGCGCGGTGGCCGGGGATCGGCGGTGGCAGATGCATCGGCGGGCTCCTTCCCGTGGGTCTGTCAGGGCTTCAGGCAGCGGTCCAGGAAGGCCTCGGCGACGCGGTAGCGGTGCAGTGCATCGGCACCAGACAGGCCGTGCTTGGCGCCGGGGTAGGTCATCAGTTCAAACGGCTGGCCACGCTTCTGCAGCGCGCTCATCAGGCTGGTTGAATTGGTGAACAGCACGTTGTCGTCCGCCATGCCGTGGATCAGCAGCAGCGGCGAGCGCAGGCCCTCGATGTGGGTCAGCACGCGTGCTTCGCGGTAGCCGGCATCATTGCGCTTGGGCAGGTCCATGTAGCGTTCGGTGTAGTGGCTGTCGTACAGGCCCCAGTCGGTGACCGGTGCGCCGGCCACGCCGCAGGCATAGCTGTCCGACGCCTTGGCCAGCAGCATCAGGGTCATGTAGCCGCCGTTGGACCAGCCCTGCACGCCGATGCGCGCCGGGTCCACCCACGGCTGCTGCTTCAGCCAGGCCACGCCACGCAGCTGGTCAGCCACTTCCACCGTGCCCTGCTTGCCGTAGAGCGCGCCGCCGAAATCACGGCCGCGGCGCGGAGTGCCGCGGTTGTCCAGCGAGAACACCACGTAGCCCTGCTGCGCCAGATACTGGTTGAACAGGTGGTCGCCGCGGCCGGGCCAGCTGTCGGTGACGGTCTGGCTGGCCGGGCCGCCATACACGTACACGGCCACCGGGTAGCGCTTGGACGGGTCGAAGCCGGCCGGCTTGATGATGCTGTAGTTCAGCGGGGTCTTGCCGTCGGCGGCAGTGAGCGTGCCGAACTCGATCGGGCGCTGCGCATCGCGGTAACGCGCATACGGATGCTTGGGATCGGCAAGGTCGTTCTCGAGCAGGGTGGCGATCTTCTCGCCGTTGGCCCGGAACAGCTCGATCTGCGGCGGCATGCTGCTGTTCGACCAGGTGTCCACGTACACGCTGGCGTTGCGCGCGAAACTGGCGGTGTGCATGCCCGGCGCCTTGGACAGGCGCTGCGGCTGGCCGCCCTGCAGCGACACGGCGTAGATCTGGCTTTCGCGCGCCGAATCGATGCCTGCACGGAAGTAGGCCTTGCCGGCCTTCTCGTCGACGGCCAGCAGTTCGTCCACCGACCAGTCACCGTGGGTCAGCGCGGTGGTCTTGCCCTGGGCATCGATGCGGTACAGGTGCTGGAAACCGGTGCGCTCGGACGACCACAGCACGCTGCCGTCATCGAGGAAGCGCAGGCTGTTGTGCAGCGGCACCCAGGTCGGGCTGGTTTCGTGGGCGAGCACGCGCTGGCGGTTGGAATCGAGCGCCACTTCCACCAGGTCCAGCAGCTTCTGGTCACGCGACTGGCGCTGGAAGCTCAGGTGCTGTGCATCGCGCCAGTCGACACGGGCCAGGTAGATGTCCTGTTCCTTGCCCAGGTCGATCCAGCGCGGCGTAGCGGCGGCAGTCGGCGCGATCACGCCCAGCTGCACGCGCACGTTGGCATCACCGGCGGCCGGGTAGCGCTGTTCGACCACGTCGGTGCGGTCGGCGTAGACCTCATAGCGCTTCTGTACGGGCACCGGCGCTTCGTCGATACGGGCGAAGGCAATGGCCGAATCATCCGGTGCCCACCAGTAACCGGTGTGGCGATCCATTTCCTCATCGGCGACGAACTCGGCCACGCCGTTGCCGATGGTCGCGCTGCCGTCGGCGGTCAGCTGCAGTTGCTTGCCGCTGGACAGGTCGATCACCCACAGGTTGCGGCCGCGGATGAAGCTGACGAAGCCCCCCTTGGGCGACAGCTTGGCGTCGGTGGCGAAGCCTTCGCCGTGGGTCAGCTGGCGCACGGCCGCTGCGCCCTGCTGCTTCAGGTCGTACAGGTACAGCTCGCCGCCCAGCGGGAACAGCAGGCGCTGCGCGTCCGGCGACCACTGGTAATCGACGATGCCGGTCATCGCGGCGATTCGCTGGCGCTCGCGGCGGGCCTTTTCTTCGTCGCTGAGGGTTTCGGTGCCGGGCAGCACCACCTTCGAATCCACCAGCAGGCGGGTCTGGCCGCTGCCGATGTCGTAGCTCCACAGGTCCAGCTGGTTGCGGTCGCTGTCCTTGCCGCGCAGGAAGGTGACACGCGAGCCGTCCGGGGCCACCTTGGGCTTCATCAGGGTCGGGCCGGACAGCGGCAGCGGGCCGGTGATGGCTTCCAGGGTGAGTTTTTCAGCGTGGGCGGCAGTGGTGGTGGCGAGCATGAGGGCGAGCGAGGCGAACAGATGGCGCATGGAAGGTCCCGGCAAACGGCAGGTCCGCCGCGCGCCAGGCGCGCAGCGGTCGTGCCCCCATCCTAACCAAGGCGGTCTGCGAAGGCAGCATGACCTTCTGCCCATGGCACAGCCCGCCGCATGGCCCGGCGCTACCGATGGCGGGCCGGGTAGCGCCCGGCCCTGCCCCGCGAGCGCAGCGGAGCCCCCATACGCCAGCCCCCGCCCGCCCCCGAAAACGCCGCGGGCTTCGTCCACCCCGGTGCGGTACTCACCCGAGAACA
>NZ_JBXFWG010000094.1:0-6456 GCF_056854535.1 Stenotrophomonas sp. STEN054
GGTCCGGCTGAGGGGGTGTGAGCGGCATGGATGCCGCGACCAAGCCCCCATGGATGGGTTCACGGCGTCCCCCTCAACCGGACCCACCCCGCCAACCCTCGGAATGCCCGCTGTTGCCGGTGCTTCGGCTTTTGACGTTGATGCTGAAGCTGCCTCTGCGGGTGCAGGGCGCAGCCCTGCCGCACTAAACTAAACGCCGTTGCCCGCAGGATTGCCCATGTTCGATATCTCCCCCCAGCTCGACTGCGCCGGCCGCATCCTGGGCCTGGACCGCGCCCGGGTCATGGGCATCGTCAATGTCACCCCGGATTCGTTCTCCGATGGTGGCGCGCACGACAGCACCGATGCCGCCGTCGCCCACGGCCTGAAACTGGCGGAGCAGGGCGCAGACCTGCTCGATATCGGCGGCGAATCCACCCGTCCGGGTGCTGCGCCGGTGTCGGTGGAAGAAGAGCTGCAGCGCGTGCTGCCGGTGATCGAACAGCTTGCAGCTCGCACCACCGTGCCGATCAGCATCGACACCTTCAAGCCGGAGGTGATGCGCGCGGCCGTGGCGGCGGGCGCCGGCATGATCAACGACATCTTCGGCCTGCGCCAGGATGGCGCGCTGCAGGCGGCCGCCGATACCGGGGTGCCGGTGGTGCTGATGCACATGCAGGGCGAACCTGGCCACATGCAGGCCGACCCGCATTACGACGACGTGGTGGCCGAGGTCCACGGTTTCCTCGTGCAGCGGCTGTTCGCTGCCGAAATGGCCGGCATTGCCAAGAAGAATCTGCTGATCGACCTGGGCTTCGGCTTCGGTAAGACCACCGCGCACAACATGACCCTGCTGGCCCGGTCCGAGCGTTTCCTCGAGCTGGGCGTGCCGGTGCTGGCCGGCCTGTCGCGCAAGCGCAGCCTGGGCGAGCTGACCGGCCGCGAGGTGGCGACCGAACGCGTGGCCGCGTCGGTGGCGGCGCACCTGATCGCCGTGCAGCGCGGCGCCCGCATCGTGCGCGTGCATGACGTGGCCGCCACGGTCGATGCCCTGAAGATCTGGGAGGCCGTGGACGCGGTGCCCGCACCCCGCGTCGATGCTGCCCCGTCGATCCGCTGGCCGGACGAAGACTGATGGCTGTCGACCAGCGTCCGCTGGCGATCGCGGTGATGGGCCCGACCGCCAGTGGCAAGACCGCCACGGCGATCCGTCTGGCCCAGGAGTTGGACGGCGAGATCGTCAGCGTCGATTCGGCGCTGGTCTACCGCGGCCTGGACATCGGTTCGGCCAAGCCCGACGCTGCCGAGCGCGCGCAGGCGCCGCACCATCTGCTGGATCTGCGCGATCCCTGGGAGACCTATTCGGCGGCCGAGTTCGCCGCCGATGCCGGTCGCGTGGTGGTCGACATCGTCGCCCGCGGCAAGACCCCGATCCTGGCTGGCGGCACCGGGCTGTATTTCCGTGCCCTGCTGCAGGGACTCTCGCCGATGCCCGAGGCCGACCCGGCAATGCGCGAGGTGCTCAGTGCCGAGGCCGCCGATCACGGTTGGGCCGCCCTGCACGCCGAACTGGCGCAGGTCGACCCGGCCGCCGCCGCGCGCATCCACGCCACCGACCCGCAGCGCATCCAGCGGGCGCTGGAAGTCTACCGGCTGACCGGCACCCCGATCACTGAATGGCAGCGCCGTCCGGGCGTTGCGCCTTTGCCGGTGCGGACCCTGAAGCTGATCCTGGCCCCGCGCGACCGGGCGGTGCTGCACCAGCGCATCGAGGCCCGCTTCGACGCCATGCTGGCGCAGGGCTTCCTGGACGAGGTCCGTACCCTGCGGGCCCTGCCGCAGATGGCGGCCGTGGCCGCGCCGCTGGACCTGCCGGCGGTGCGCGCGGTCGGCTATCGCCAGGCCTGGGAATTCCTTGACGGGCAGGGCGACGCCGCCCGCTTCCGTGACAAGGCCATTTTCGCCACCCGGCAGCTGGCCAAGCGCCAGCTGACCTGGCTGCGTGGCGAGCTTGATGCCCGCTGGTTCGACCCCCATATCGACCACGAGCGCCTGTCCGGCGCGGTGTCGACCTTCGTCGCACGCTGAACCGCCGCCGGCCGTGTACCATCACGGGTCGGCAGGCGGCTCGGGGGCCGCGGCATCCGCCGGCAACCCAATAAGAACAATAATCAGGAGTTAGCAATGTCCAAGGGGCAATCGCTGCAGGATCCTTTCTTGAACGCACTGCGGCGCGAACGCGTGCCGGTTTCGGTGTACCTGGTCAACGGCATCAAGCTGCAGGGCACGATCGAATCGTTCGATCAGTTCGTGGTCCTGCTGCGCAATACCGTCAGCCAGATGGTCTACAAGCACGCCATTTCCACCGTGGTGCCGGCGCGTAACGTGAAGGTCGGACCGGGTGGTGGCTACGTGCAGTCGGGTGACAATGATGGTCAGGCGGGTGATGAAGCAGACGAATGATTCCGGAGCGGTGAATGTTTGACCGCTCGAAAAAGGGCGAGAACGCCCTGTTGATCCAGCCGCATTTCGGCAAGCTGGAAGAAGACGTGCTCGAAGAGTTCGGTGATCTGGCCCGCTCGGCAGGGGCCAGCATCGCCGCCACCATCACCGCGCGCCTGGACCGTCCCAACCCGTCGACCCTGATCGGCAGCGGCAAGCTGGACGAGATCAAGGCTGCGGCCGACGCGACCGGCGCGGACCTGATCCTGGTCAACCACTCGCTGAGCCCGGGCCAGGAACGCAACCTGGAACGGTTCCTGGAACGCCGGGTGATCGACCGTACCGGCCTGATCCTGGACATCTTCGCCCAGCGTGCGCACAGCCACGAAGGCAAGCTGCAGGTCGAGCTGGCGCAGCTGCGCCACCTGGCCACGCGGCTGGTGCGCGGCTGGACCCATCTGGAGCGTCAGCGCGGCGGTTCGATCGGCCTGCGCGGCCCGGGTGAAACCCAGCTGGAAACCGACCGCCGCCTGTTGCAGAAGCGGGTGGAGCAGCTGCAGAAGCGGCTGGAAAAGGTTGAGACGCAGCGCACCCAGATGCGCCGCGCGCGCCTGCGCAGCGAACTGCCGCGTGTGGCCCTGGTCGGCTATACCAACGCCGGCAAGTCGACCCTGTTCAATGCCCTGACCGGTGCCGAGGCCTACGCCGCGGACCAGCTGTTTGCCACCCTGGATCCGACGGTGCGCCGCATCGCGGTGCCCGGTGGCAGCGTGGTGCTGGCCGATACGGTCGGCTTCGTGCGCGACCTGCCGCATGACCTGGTCGCCGCGTTCCGCTCGACCTTGTCCGAAGCGCGCGAGGCCGACTTCCTGCTTCACCTGGTCGACGCTGCCGATCCGCACCGCGAGGAGCGCATCGCCCAGGTCGACGAAGTCCTGACCGCCGTCGGCGCCGGTGACCTGCCGCAGCTGCTGGTGTTCAACAAGATCGACCGCATCGAGGGTGCCGAGGTGCGCCACGACGGCCAGGACGGCATCCCCGATCCCTCGCGCCGCGAGCGGGTGTGGATCTCCGCCCGCGACGGCGAAGGTCTGGAACTGCTGCAGGGCGTGCTGGGCAAGCGCCTGGGCCTGCAGCACGTCAGCGGCCAACTGCGCCTGCCGCCCAGCGCCGGACGCCTGCGCGCGCGCCTGCACCAGCTGGAAGTGATCCGCAGCGAAGCAGCCGACGAAGACGGCTGGCTGCTGCAGGTCGACATCCCGATCGCCGAAGCCGAGAAGCTGGCCGCCAGCCCCGACGGCGGCCCGATCCGCGCCCTGCTGCCGGAAAAACTGCCGGAGTGGTAAACCACGACGGGTGGGGTCAGAGCCCTTTGCTGCGCAAAGGGATCTGACCCCGTGCCGACCAACGGTCGGCACCCACCAACAGCACTCGGAAACTGTCGAAGGCGGGGTGGGTCCGGTTGAGGGGGTGTGAGCGGCATGGATGCCGCGACCAAGCCCCCAGGGATGGGTTTACGGCGCCCCCCTCAACCGGACCCACCCCGCCAACCCTCAGGAACCCGGCTTTTGACGTTGACGTGGCTCTGGCCTCTGCGGGTGCAGGGCTGCAAGCCCTGCAGACACCCCCCCCTACCTGAACAGGGGTTTTTGCGTGGAGTCTTCAAGATCGTTTAGACTTGCGGGGTCTGCAGCGGCCGTCCGTTTCCCTCCGGGATCGCCGGCGACCTGGGTCCGCCCACTTCGCCCGCCCCCACTCCGACGCCGTTCGTCACGCATTCCAGCCTGCGCTCCGTGCCGGCTGCACCCAATTCTCGCAGCGCGGTTCACGGGAACGCTCCGAGTCAGCCGATCAGTTTGATCTGCCCCCGTCTGTCCTTTCGGACAGGCGTTTCTTGTACTTGGAGCAATCTCAATGTCTTTTGAATCCCTGGGCCTTGCGCCTTTCCTGCTGCGCGCGCTCGCCGAGCAGGGCTACGAAAACCCAACCCCGATCCAGCAGCAGGCGATCCCGCTGGCGCTGGCCGGTCGCGACCTGCTGGCCGGTGCACAGACCGGTACCGGCAAGACCGCCGCCTTCGGCCTGCCGCTGCTGCAGCACCTGGGCACCGCTTCGCAGGAAGTGCGCAGCGGCCCGCGCAAGCCACGTGCGCTGATCCTGGCCCCGACCCGCGAACTGGCCACCCAGGTGCATGACAGCCTGCGCGGCTACAGCAAGTACCTGCGCATCCCCAGCGCCTGCATCTATGGCGGCGTCGGCATGGGCAACCAGCTGGACATCCTGCGCCGCGGCGTCGACCTGCTGGTCGCCTGCCCGGGCCGCCTGATCGACCACCTGGAGCGTCGCAGCGTCGACCTGTCCGGCATTGAAGTGCTGATCCTGGACGAAGCCGACCGCATGCTCGACATGGGCTTCCTGCCGTCGATCAAGCGCATCCTCGCCAAGCTGCCGAAGCAGAACCGCCAGACCCTGCTGTTCTCGGCCACCTTCGAGGACAACATCCGCCAGCTGGCGCTGGAGTTCATGCGTAACCCGGAACAGATCCAGGTGACGCCGAAGAACACCGTGGCCGAGACCATCACCCACCGCGTGCACCCGGTCGATGGCAGCCGCAAGCGCGATCTGCTGCTGCACCTGCTGGCGCAGGACAGCCGCGAGCAGACCCTGGTCTTCGCGCGCACCAAGCACGGCAGCGACAAGCTGGCCTCGTTCCTGGAAAAGTCCGGCATCAAGACCGCGGCCATCCACGGCAACAAGAGCCAGGGCCAGCGCCTGCGTGCACTGGGTGACTTCAAGGCCGGTCGCGTGACCGTGCTGGTGGCCACCGACATCGCCGCGCGCGGCATCGACATCAACGAGCTGCCGAAGGTGATCAACTTCGACCTGCCGATGGTCGCCGAGGATTACGTGCACCGCATCGGCCGTACCGGCCGCAACGGCGCGACCGGCCAGGCGATTTCGCTGGTGGCGCAGGATGAAGTGAAGCTGCTGCGCGCGATCACCCGCCTGCTGGGCCGCGACATGGACATCCGCGACGTGCCGGGCTTCGAGCTGCAGACGCCGATCCGCTGGGGCAACAGTGCGCCGGGCAAGGCCGAGCACGATACCGGCGAGCGCGCACCGCGCAAGAGCCACGCGCGTCGTCCGCACGGTGATGCGCCGCGCCATGCGCATGCGGGTCCGAAGAAGGCCGGCGGCGGCCGTCGTGAGGGCGGTGGCAATGGCCAGCAGCGTGCCGGTGCGGGCGCGGGTCAGGGCCAGCGTCGTGGCGGTGGCGGCAATGGTGGTGGCGGCCGTGGCCGCGGCCAGGGCGGCAACGGCGGCGCTCGCGCTGGCTGATCCCAGCTGACGGTTGTTGCGCTTCCCGCTGCGCGGGGGGCCATCGAGGGACGGCGCTGAGGCGCCGTCCTTTTTTTGTGCTGGCTACCAAGGTTTGGAAGCTGGCGGTTGGTTCTGCGTGGGGCAGATCGGGGCGGGGGGAGCGCGAAACACGCCGTAAACCCCGCTCCGCGGTCCGGCGCAGCCGCTGGCGGCTGGGCGTTCGGGCGCTTGCGAAGCAGTGCTTCGCAAGCAAAGCGCCCTCACCCATGGGGGCTCGGTCGGCGCATCCATGCGCCTCACGGTTTCGCGCTCCCCCCGCCACGATCCGCTTCAGACATTTCCAGCGCCTTCCTTGTCCCGCGGGGTAGCCGGATGAAGAAGGATCAAATTCAAATTCAAATTCAAATTCAAGAGCAAAAGCCGAAGCCACTGCTTTCGCTTTTGCTTTTGCTTTTGCCCTTGCTCCCGCCTTGGATTTGATGCGTCCGCGCCCGCAGGAAACTGTCATGGGAGGCAGGGGGCCTCAGCCAGGACCGTTGGCGCCATGGATGGCGCCATCGAGCCCCCATGGATGGGTTTACGGCGTGTCCTGGCTGAGGCCCCCTGATCTGGTCCCCCAGCAGCGGACGCCAAGAAGCGATACTGAATCGTACTTGGAGGTCCCCTTATGTCTCGCGCCACCCGCCGTAGCTACACCGATGAGTTCAAACACCA
>NZ_JBXFWG010000095.1:0-6287 GCF_056854535.1 Stenotrophomonas sp. STEN054
CCGGCCTCCCCCTTGGTGGCCTCAGCACTCTACCCCCGCCCTCCTTTGCGGGGGCTCTACAGGGGAGTCCGACCCGGCCATTGATATTGTATCCACCGGAAACTGCTTGCTAGCCTGCCCTGCATGCGCTGGATTGCCCGCCACCTCCGTTCGACCCTGCTGATGCTGCTGATGGCGGCATTCGTGGTCGTGCCGGTGGCCGACGTGCTGGCTTGCACGGTCGAGCCGCATGACACGGTCGCGGCCCATGTTGAAGCCGCGGCCGACGACGCAGACGGCGACAGTGACGGCACGCATACCGGTGCCTGCAGCCATAACCACTGCCACCATTCCAACCTGAGCCTGCCGGCCGGCACCGTTGCCGCCTTCGGCGCGCCGCTGCCGGCACGCTGGATGGCCGACGGTGACAGCGCGACCTATGCGGTCGCGCAGGATGAACTGAAGCGTCCTCCCCGGGCGTGAGTTGAGCGCGTCCCGCGATCGCGGGCCTCCGTTTCACTCACAACCGGACATCCTCCATGTCGAACTCGACACCTCGGTCGCTGCGTGCGGCCGGGCGGGTCATTGCTGCGTTGCTGGGCCTCGCCCCGGCACTGCAGGCGATGGCGCAAGCCGCCCCTTCCTATGACACCCTGCTTGAACGCCTGGACCAGCTGCCCGGCGCCCGCGTTGGCGCGGCCCTGGCCGACGCTGCCGAAGCACGCGCCGAGCAGGCACGCGCCCTGCCCAACCCATCCCTCTCCTACGCCACCGAAAACGCCTGGGGTACCGGCAGCTATGGCGGCATGGACCGCGCCGACAGCGTGCTCACCCTGTCCCAGCCGCTGGAAATCTGGGGCCAGCGTGGTGCACGCGTACGTGCTGCCCGCGCCGAAGCACAGGCCGCCACGCTGCGTGGAACGCAGAGCCGCAGTGATGTAGCCAGCCAGCTGGCGGCGTCCTACGCGCAGGCCGAGAGCGCGCTGCGTCGTTACGTCCTGGCCGGGGAAGCGCTGGCGCTGACCCGCGATGATGCCGCGGCGGTCGACGCCCTGGTCCAGCAGGGCCGCGAACCACAACTGCGCGCGGTGCAGGCGCGCAGCGAAGTGGCCAATGCCAGCGCCGCGCTGGAGGAAGCGCAGGCCTTCCGCGATGCGGCATTGGCGCGGCTGACCAGTGCGGCCCTGCTGGATACGCCGGTGCAGTCCATTGACAACAGCCTGCTGGATCGCACGCCGCCGCTGCCACGGGGTGCCGGTGATGCCGCGCTGGCGGTGCGAATCGCCGAAGCCGAGGCTCAGGCCAGCACCCGTCTGGTCGACGTAGAGCGCAGGCGTGCCCTGCCCGAACTCAGCGTGACCGCCGCGCAGACACGCTTCCGCGAGGACCGCGAACAGGCCTATACGCTGGGCGTGAGCCTTTCGATCCCCTTGTTCGACCGCAACCGCGGCGGCATCCGCGCGGCCAGTGCCGACCAGCGTGCGGCCGAAGCGCGGCTGGACCAGCAGCGCCGCGACAGCGAAGCCGAACGCCTCGCGGCGGTGGCCGGGCTGAAGGCTGCCGGCAGCCGCATGCGCGCCGCCGATGACACCGTCGTGGCCGCCGAGGAAGCCTACCGGCTGGCCCGCATCGGCTTCGACGCCGGACGCATCTCGCAGCTGGAACTGCGCAGCACACGCAGTGCCCTCATCGCCGCACGCAGCAGCGCCGTGGATGCGCGCCTGTCGCGCGTCGGCGCGGAAATCGATCTTGCCCGCCTGGAAGGGCGCGCCCCGTTTGTGGAGGTTCGCTGATGTTCTCCCGTACTGTTTCGTTGATGACCGCTGCACTGTTGGGCGCACTGCTGGTCGGCTGCACTGGCACTGCACAGACCCCAACCGCCGCTGCCGACGATGGCCACGGCAATGCACCGGGGAGCGCTGAGAACACCACAGGCAACGCGCCCGAGGCCGATGAAGGCGTGGTCGCGCTGAGGCCGGAACAGATCAAGGCGTCGTCCATCGAAGTGGTCGCCGTCGGTCGAGGCGGTGGCGGCTCCACGCGCCTGTCTGGCCGTGTGGAACCCTCGATCGGCGCGCGCGCGTCGGTGGCGTCCAGCGTGACCGGCCGCGTCGAACGCGTGCTGGTGGCACCGGGCACGGCCGTGAAGCAGGACCAGACACTGGCCATCGTGCGCAGCGGTGAGGCGGCGGTGTTCCGCGCCAATGCATTGGCCGCCGCTGCCGAAGCCAAGGCCGCGCGACTGGCCCACGGTCGTGACAGGGCGCTGGTGGAACAGGGCGTGGTCGCGCGTCAGGAGCTGGAAACCTCGCATGCACGTGCCATGGCTGCGCAGGCGCAGGCGGCGGCGGCACAGGCACAGGCCGCCGCCAATGGCGCACCCGATGCCAGCGGCCGCGTCCGCATCACCAGCCCGGTGGCCGGCATCGTCGGCAACGTGCAGGTCACGCCGGGCGGCGTGGTCGCTGCCGGCAGCGTGGTGGCCGAGGTCGCCGATCCGGCGATGAACGAACTGGTGTTCACCGCGCCACCGGCACTGGCCGCACAGGTCACGCCGGGCATGACGCTGGAAGTGAGCGTGCCGGGCGGCAGCTTCAGCGCCACCGTCATCGGCTCGGCCGCGGATGTGCGCCAGCAGGGCGGCGTGGCGGTGATCCGTGCCATGCCGGTGGACGCTGCGCTGCCGCCGGCCGGTTCACCGGTGTCGGCCGTGGTGGTCACCGAGGCCCAGGGTGACGCGCTCAGCGTACCCGCCGATGCGGTGCAGAACGTCGATGGCCGCAGCGCGGTGTTCGTCGCGGTCGACGGCGGCTTCAAGGCGCAGCCGGTGCTGGCCGGCCGCCGTGCCGGTGACCGCATCGAGATCCTCGGTGGGCTGACCGGCAGCGAACGCATCGTCGGCGCCAACGCCTTCCTGCTCAAGGCCGAACTGGCCAAGGGCGAAGCCGAGCACGGCCACTGAGGAGGCGACCATGTTCAAGCTGATCATTGAAACCGCGGTCCGCCGCCGCTGGCTGGTGGTGATCGCCGCCGCGCTGCTGGCGGCGGTCGGCCTGCTGCAGCTGGGCAAGCTGCCGATCGACGCGGTGCCGGACATCACCAACCGCCAGGTGCAGATCAACACAGTGGCCCCGGCGCTGACGCCGGAACAGATCGAACGGCAGGTGACCTACCCGCTGGAAACCGCGCTGGCCGGCATTCCCGGCCTGACCACCACCCGCTCACTGTCACGCAACGGCTTCTCGCAGGTCACCGCCATCTTCACCGATGCGACCGACATCTACTTCGCCCGCCAGCAGGTGGCCGAGCGCATGCGCGAAGCCGCCGACGATCTGCCCGACGGTGCGTCGCCACTGCTGTCGCCGATCACCACCGGCCTGGGCGAGGTGCTGATGTGGACGGTGGATTTCACCGCATTCGATCCAGTCCAGCTGGCCGAACCCGGCGCGGCCGGCTGGCAGGCCGGCGAGGTCTACCGCACACCGGAAGGCACCTTGCTGGCCACGCCGGAAGAACGCGCCACCTACCTGCGCACCGTGCAGGACTGGATCATCGCGCCGCAGATGCGTTCCAGCCCGGGGCTGGCCGGGGTCGATACCGTCGGCGGATACGTCAAGGAGTACGGCGTGCACCCGGACAGCGCGCGGCTGGCCGCGCATGGGCTGGGCCTGGCCGATCTGGTCACCGCCCTGCAGCGTTCCAACGTGCAGGCCGGCGCCGGCTTCGTGCAGCGCGCCGGTGAGGGCCTGGTGGTGCGTGCCGATGGCCTGGCGCTGACCACCGACGATCTGGCGCATGCCCCGGTGGCCACGCGCAATGGCGTGGTGGTGCGCGTGGCGGACGTGGCCGAGGTGGCCTTGAGCCGCGCGCCACGCCTGGGTGCGGCCAGCCGCAACGGCCACGAAGCCGTGCTCGGCACCGCGCTGATGATTGCCGGCGGCAACAGCCGCACGGTGGCCCAGGCCGCCGCGGAACGCCTGCAGCAGGTGAATGCCTCACTGCCACCGTCCATCGTGGCGGTGCCGGTGCTGGACCGAAGCGAACTGGTCAACGCCACCATCCGGACCGTGGCGAAGAACCTCAGCGAGGGCGCGCTGCTGGTGGTGGTCGTGCTGTTTCTGCTGCTGGGCAACCTGCGCGCGGCGGCGATCACCGCGCTGGTGATCCCGCTGTCGTTCCTGTTCGCAGTGATCGGCATGAGCCGCTTCGGCATCAGCGGCAACCTGATGAGCCTGGGCGCGCTGGATTTCGGCATCCTGGTGGATGGCGCGGTGATCGTGATCGAATCGACGCTGCTGATGCTGGGCCAGCGCCGCGCCGAACTTGGCCGTGCGCTGACCGCGATGGAGCGCCTGCGCGTGGCTGCCGATTCGGCCATGAAGATGGCGCGGCCTGCGGCCTTCGGCCAGCTGATCATCCTGCTGGTGTTCGCACCGATCCTCACCCTGGAAGGCGTGGAGGGCAAGACGTTCCACCCGATGGCGGCCACCTTCATGCTGGCCCTGATCGGCGCCTTCATCTTCTCCTTCACCTTCGTGCCGGCGATGGCCGCGCTGCTGGTGCGCGAGCCCACGGTGAGGGACGGCGATGCGCATACTGGCGACGGCGGGCACGAGACGAAACTGATCCGCGTGCTGCGTGCGCGTATCGAGCCGGTGGTCCGTCGTGCAGTCGCGCATCCGCGCACGATGCTGGCCGGTGCGGTGATGATGGTGGTGGTGGGCATCGGTTCGTTCTCGCTGCTGGGCCGCGAGTTCATGCCTACCCTGGACGAAGGCAACGTGGCGATGCAGGCCCTGCGCGTGCCATCCACTTCACTGGAGCAATCGCTGGCGATGCAGCTGGCGCTGGAGAAGGCGCTGGCCGCACAGCCGGAAGTGGAGGCGGTGTTCTCGCGCACCGGCACCGCCGAAGCGGCCATCGACCCGATGCCGGCCAACATCTCCGACAGCGTGATCGTGCTGAAGCCGCGCGCGCAGTGGCCTGATCCGAAGCTGGACAAGGAAGCGCTGGTGCAGCGTTTCGAGCAGCTGGCCGGGCAGCAGCTGGGCAACAGTTTCGAGTTCAGCCAGCCGATCGAGCTGCGCTTCAACGAGCTGATTTCCGGCGTGCGCACGGACCTGGCGGTGATGGTGTACGGCGATGACTTCGCCGCACTGCAGAAGGTGGCCGAGCAGGTAGCGCTGAAACTGCGCGCAGTGGACGGCGCCGCCGACGTGCGGGTTGAGCAGATTTCCGGCCTGCCCACGCTCAACGTCAGGATCGACCATGTGGCGGCCGCGCAGCAGGGGCTGACCGCGGCGGATGTGAGTGATGCGGTGTCCACCGGCATCGGTGGTACCGCGGCCGGGCGGATCTTCGAAGGCGACAGACGCTTCGATGTGGTGGTGCGCCTGGACGATGCCGCACGCAACGATCCGGACCAGCTGGCCTCGCTGCCGATCGCCACGCCGGCAGGCCAGGTGGTGCCGTTGTCCTCGCTGGCACGCATCAGCGTCAGCGAAGGGCCAAACCAGATCAGCCGCAGCGACGGCAGCCGGCGGGTGGTGGTGCAGGCCAACGTGCGCGGCCGCGATCTCGGTGGCTTCGTCAGCGAAGCGCAGGCCGCGGTGGTCGACGTGGCGTTGCCGGCCGGTGCCTACCTGCGCTGGGGCGGCCAGTTCGAGAACCTGCAGCGCGCGGAGAAGCGGCTGGCCACGGTGGTGCCGGTGGTGTTCCTGCTGATCGGCGGCCTGCTGTTCATGGCCCTGCGCAGTGGCAGGGAAGCGCTGCTGGTGTTCAGCTGCGTGCCACTGGCCCTGGTCGGCGGCATCCTCGCCCTGCTGCTGCGTGGCATGCCGTTCTCGGTGTCTGCAGCGGTGGGCTTCATCGCCGTCTCCGGCGTGGCCACGTTGAACGGCCTGGTGCTGATGCAGGCGATCCGCGAGCGACTGGAGGGCGGCGACCTGCCGATGCAGGCGGCCATCAAGGGTGCCGCCAGCCGCATCCGCGCGGTGCTGACCACGGCCCTGGTGGCCATCGTCGGCTTCATACCGATGGCCATCGCCAGTGGCGCCGGCGCGGAAGTGCAGAAGCCGCTGGCGACGGTGGTGATCGGCGGATTGATCACCGCCACGCTGCTGACGCTGCTGGTGCTGCCGACGTTTGCCGGGCGGCTGGTGAAGCACTGAGGGGCACGGGTCTGCCGCGCTTCGCGCTCGCCGGGCATGGCCCCGCGCGACCCGGATGAATGCGGTAGACCCCGGGCCGGGCCCGCGCGGGCAACGCTGAGGCCCGCAAGACCGCGGGCCAGTACCCCAGGAACAGAG
>NZ_JBXFWG010000096.1:0-5825 GCF_056854535.1 Stenotrophomonas sp. STEN054
GGTGTGCAATCGGGGTGGGCGGGGCCTTGGCGGGGGGCGCGGGACGCCTGGCGTGCAAAATTCCGCGGGGGGTTTGGCCCGGGCGCCACCGCACAGCGGTCATTCGGCGTAGATCATCTTCCGGGTCATGCCGCCGTCGACGATGAAATCCTGCCCGGTGCTGAAACCGGACAGCGACGACAGCAGGTACACCGCCAGCGCGCCGATGTCTTCGGGTTCACCCACACGGCCAACCGGGTGCTGGCCGTGGTCGGTGGCCGAATGGTCCGGGGCATGCCGGCGCGAAGGCGCCTGCCAGGCGGTGGTGCCGATCCAGCCCGGGCTGATGCTGTTCACCCGCACCGCCGGGCCGGCGCTGATCGCCAGCGCGTGGGTGAAGGCCACCAGCCCGCCCTTGGCTGCGGCATAGGCCTCGCTGTTGGCTTCCGACTGCCAGGCGCGGGTGGAGGCGACGTTGATGATCGAACCGGCCGCGCTGGCCTTCAGTGCCGGCAGCGCGTGCTTGCTGCACAGGAAGGCGCCATGCAGCGAGGACAGCCGTCGCTGCCACTCGTCCCATTCCATGTCCTGCAGCTCGGTGCCGTGCGGGCCGGCGATGCCGGCGTTGTTGACCAGGCCATCGATGCGGCCGAAACGCTGCTGCGCTGCGCCGATGAAGTCGCGCACGCTGGCTTCGTCGGTGATGTCCAGGCGCTGGAACGCGGCATCGTCGCCGCGCTGCCATTCGTCCAGGCAGGCCTGGCCCGCTTCCACGTCCAGGTCGCCGATCAGCACGCGGCCACCGGCGCCCAGCACGGCCTGCGCCACGCCGCGGCCGATGCCGTTTGCACCGCCGGTCACCAGTACCACCTTGCCCTGCAGCGGTGCCGCCGGCCACGCGGCGATGGGCGGAACCGCGCTCACGACAGGTCTTCCCCGCGCAGGCGGCGGTGCCAGCCGTCCACGCCGATGCGGTCCAGGGTCTGGATGTTGCGCTCGACGATCACGTCCGGGTCCGGGAAGGCGTCCACGGCGCGTTCCACACTTTCCTCGCGCAGCAGGTGCAAGGTGGGGAAGGGGGCGCGGTTGGTGTAGTTGCTGGCATCGTCGGCGGCCACGCCATCGAACTGGTAGTCCGGATGGAAGCTGGCCACCTGCAGGATGCCCTGCAGGTCCAGCGCCTCGATGGCGGCGTCGGCGTTGTCCAGGAAATCGTTGTAGTCGAGGAAATCGGTCAGCACCTGCGGATGCACGATCAGGGTGGTGTCAATCTGCTCGGCGGGGGTGTCGCGCAGCAGCACCAGTTCCTCGGCCAGCTGTTCAACCAGCGCCTCGGGCGTGGTCGCATCGCTGAGCACGAAGCGGACCTGGTCCTTCACGTACACCGCCTTGGCGAACGGGCACAGGTTCAGGCCGATCACGATGCGCTCCAGCCACAGGCGGGTGGCGGCGATCGGGTCGTCGGTGGGCAGGGCGGGGTCGGTCATGGCGGGCGCTTCGGCTGGCGGGGGCCGCCATTGTAGGCAGTCGCCCGCGGCTGCGTTGTTCACTGTCCACGCACTGGACAGTGGCGATGCTGGAAAGTCCCATCCATTCAAGCCCTTGCCGAGATCGCACCGATGGCCGATTGCCTGCGCGGCGGGCCAGGCGTGCAATGGACGCACGACCCAGGAGGACACCTCATGACTGCATCTTCCCCGTGGCTGCCGGACGAACTCTGGTCCGGCGCCTTCTTCGACGGCCAGTGGCAGGCCGCAGGCCAGCGCCAGCCGGTGATCGAACCGGCCACCGGCCAGACCCTCGGCGAAGTCGGCCTGGCCGACGCCGCCCAGGTCGCCACCTCGGCCGCCGCCGCCGCGCAGGCCCAGCACGCCTGGGCCGCCGCCCCCTACGAACAGCGCGCGCAGGTGCTGCGCCAGGCCGCGCGCCTGGCCGAAGACAACATCGACACCCTGGTGGACTGGCTGGTGCGCGAAAGCGGCTCGACCCGCCTGAAGGCCGGCTTCGAGGCCAAGGTGACCATCAAGGCGCTGCACGAAGCCGCCGCGCTGCCCTCGCGCAGCACCGGCGAAATCCTGCCCTCGGAACCGGGCCGGCTGAATCTGGCGCGGCGCCGTCCGCTGGGCGTGGTCGGGGTCATCTCGCCGTTCAATTTCCCGCTGTACCTGGCCATGCGTGCGGTGGCACCGGCCATCGCGCTCGGCAATGCCGTGGTGCTCAAGCCCGACCCGCGCACCGCGGTGTGCGGTGGCGCGGTCATCGCGCGCCTGTTCGAACAGGCCGGGCTGCCGGCCGGCGTGCTGCACATGCTGCCGGGTGACGGCGCCGCCGGTGGCGCGCTGACCAGCGACCCGCACGTGGCGATGATCCAGTTCACCGGTTCCACCGCCGCAGGCCGCAAGGTCGGCGAAGCGGCCGGCAAGCACCTGAAGAAGGTCTCGCTGGAACTGGGCGGCAAGAACTCGCTGATCATCCTCGACGATGCCGACCTCGACCTGGCCGTCGCCAACACCGCCTGGGGCGTGTACCTGCACCAGGGCCAGATCTGCATGGCCACCGGCCGCGTGCTGGTGCACAGGAAGATCCATGCCGCATTCCTGGAAAAGCTGGTGGCCAAGGCGAAGTCGCTGAAGGTGGGCGACCCGGCACGCGAAGACGTGGCGATCGGTCCGCTGATCAACGCCACCCAGCGCGACCATGCCGCCCGCGTGGTGGCCGACGCGGTCAAGGCCGGCGCCACGCTGGAAGCCGGCGGCACCCACCAGGACCTGTTCTTCGCGCCCACCGTGCTCGGCAACGTGGCCGCCGACAACCCGGCATTCAATGAAGAGATCTTCGCGCCGGTGGCCGTGGTGGTGCCATTCGACGATGACGACCAGGCCGTACGGCTGGCCAACGACAGCGAGTACGGCCTGTCGATGGCCATCGTGTCCAGCAACGTCGGCCGCGCGCTGAAGCTGGGCGAACGCCTGCGCACCGGCCTGCTGCACATCAACGACCAGACGGTGAACGACGAAGTGATCAATCCCTTCGGCGGCGTCGGTGCATCCGGCAACGGCACCAGCATCGGCGGCCCGGCCAACTGGGAAGAGTTCACCCAGTGGCAGTGGCTGACCGTCAAGGGCGAAGCGCCCGCCTATCCGATCTGATCGAAGGAACCATCACGATGAACTACAACACCGCAACGCGTGAGATCACCGCCGCCGTGGTCCGCGGCAAGGAACAGCCCTTCGTCATCGAGCAGGCGCGGCTGCGCGGCCCGAAGGACGACGAGGTACTGGTGAAGGTGGTGGCCACCGGTCTCTGCCACACCGACCTGATCGTGCGCGACCAGTACTACCCGGTGCCGCTGCCGGCGGTGCTCGGCCATGAAGGCGCCGGCATCGTCGAGGCCGTGGGCCCGAACGTGCGTGACCTGAAGGCGGGCGACCACGTGGTGCTGACCTACGGCGCCTGCGGCCACTGCAATCCCTGCCGCGGTGGCCACGGTGCCTACTGCAAGGATTTCTTCGGGCTCAACTTCGGCGGCGACGATGGCCACGGCCAGACCGCCATCACCGATGTGCAGGGCCAGCCGCTGCACGATCACTTCTTCGCGCAGTCCTCGTTCGCCACCTTCGCCATCGCGCGCGAGATCAATGCGATCAAGGTGCCCGACGATGCGCCGCTGGAACTGCTGGGCCCGCTCGGCTGCGGTATCCAGACCGGCGCTGGTGCGGTGCTCAATTCGCTGAAGGTGCGCTCGGGCAGCAGCTTTGCCAGCTACGGTGCCGGTGCGGTGGGCCTGAGTGCGGTGATGGCGGCCAAGGTGGCCGGTGCCACCACCATCATCGCCATCGATGTGGTGCCGTCGCGCCTGGAGCTGGCGCTGGAGCTGGGCGCTACCCACGTGGTCAACAGCCGCGAAACCGATGTGGTCGAAGCAGTGCGTGCGATTACCGGTGGCGGTGCGGATTTCGCGCTGGAATCCACTGGTCGCCCGGAAGTGCTGTCGGCCGGCATCGAGGCGCTGGGCGGGCTGGGCATGATGGGCGTGGTGGGTGCGCCGAAGCTGGGCACCACGGCCAGTTTCGATGTGAACAACCTGCTGCTGGGCGGGCGCAGCATCCGCGGCATCGTTGAAGGTGACAGCGTGCCGCAGGTGTTCATTCCGCAACTGGTGACGCTGTTCCTGCAGGGGCGGTTCCCGTTCGACAAGCTGGTGAAGTTCTATCCGCTGGAGCAGATCAACCAGGCGGCCGAGGACAGCACGCGCGGGATCACCCTGAAGCCGATCCTGCGGATTGCGGCGTAAGGCGAGGGTGGGGTGGGTCCGGTTGCGGGGGACGCCGTGAACCCATCCATGGGGGCTTGGTCGCGCTTGCTCGTGTGCGCTGTCCTGCGCACACGGCAAGACCGGGGTTGGGCGTCCTGCCCAGCCCGCCCGAGGCATGGCTCGGGCCCATGCCGCTCACACCCCCGCAACCGGACCCACCTCGCCTTCGACAGTTTCATGCGAGCTGTCGGAACGGCATCACTGCTCTGGTGGGTGCCGACCGTTGGTCGGCATGGGGTCGGATCCGTTTTCCATCGGAAAACGGCTCTGACCCCTTGTTTGAACGCGTCTTGAAACGGAAACATTCCGTTGCCAGGACGTAACGCGGCCATGGCGTGCGCGGGTGTACTCTGCTTCCATGATGGCCACGACAGTCGGGCAACAACAGCTGGTCGCCGCGCGTGCTGCGTTCGCGGAAGGCGATGTGCAGTCCTTGGCGGTGTTGCCGCTGCCGCTGCAGCACTCCTGGCAGCGTTCGCGCGCGGCCGGGGTGCAGCCGGGTCAGGAGCCTTACTACCCGCCGCTGCAGGGCGATGGCCTGCGCCTGCGCGTCCCCGAAGACCGCCGCCTCGCGCGCTGTGTGCAGCCCGAGCTGCAACAACTGTGGGCCGCCTTCGGTGGGCGTGGCTGGACGATGTTCTGCGCCAACCGCGGGGGCATGGTCATCGCCCAGCAGGCGCATGGCCTGGAGGACGCGCCGCTGCTGCGGCCGATCCAGGTCGGGCGGCGGCTGGGCGAGGCCGAGATCGGCACGACGGCGCCAGCGGTCAGCCTGGCCGATGACGTGCCCGCGCTGGTGCGTGGCAACCAACATTACCTGCAGCGCTTCGCGCCGGTGTTCTGCCTGAGCGAACCGTTGCACGACCTCGATGGCCAGGTCTGCGGGGCGATCGACATCACCGGGCTGGGCGAACGTGATCCGGCGCTGCTGCAGGGCTACTTCCGGCAGGCCGCGCTGGCCAGCGAGAACCGCCTGTTCCAAGGCCTGTCCGATGTGCACCTGCTGGCCGTGCAGCACGATCCGCGCTGGCTGGCCACGCCGCTGCAGGGGCTGCTGGCGGTGCAGGATGACGGGCAGCTTCGCGCCGCCAACCGCGTGGCACGCCGCCTGCTGGGCCTGCCGCGCCGCGGGCCGTTGCCGCTGCTGTCGTTGGAGACGGTGTTTGCCGGTGCCAGTGCGGCGCAACGGCGTCGGCTGCTGCAACCGGGGCCTGCACACCGGGTGCGGATGGGCGAGGGTAGTGCGGTCTATCTGCAGCACCTGCGCGCACCGCGTGCACGCACGCGGGTGGCGGCGGCACCGATGGCCGTGGCAGACGTGCCATTGCGGCAGCAGCAGCGCGAAGCTGCACGGCGTGCGGCGCAGGCGGCCGAAGGCAATCTCAGCCTGGCCGCCCGCCAGTTGGGTATTTCGCGCACCACGCTGTACAAGCTGCTGCGCGATTAAAGCGGTCCGTCCGCCGCGGGGGGGGGCCCGGGGGCCCCGCGAAAGGGGGGCCCCCCCCCGGGGCGGGGGGGGGGGGGGGGGGGG
>NZ_JBXFWG010000097.1:0-5746 GCF_056854535.1 Stenotrophomonas sp. STEN054
CCGGGGGGGGGGTGGTGGTTGTTGGGCCCCCCCCCCTGTGGGGCGGGGGGGGGGGGGCCCCTCCTTTGGGGTTGGTCGGCGCCGCCCCCCGCCCCGCCACTACCGCTCAAGCGACCTTCAAGCCACCTGCACGATGTGCAGCGCCTTCGGGTTGCGCCACTGCGCCAGCAGTGCCGCTTCCCGCGCCTTGGCCTGCTCGTAGTGCGCTTCCTTGACGTGGCCGAAGCCGCGGATGTGCTCGGGCACGCTGGCGATTTCCACGGCCAGGGCCAGGCGACCATCCTCCAGGCCTTCCAGCAGCAGCTGCACGGTGGCTTCGTAATCGGCGATCAGCTGGCGCTCCATGCGCCGCTCTTCGGTACGACCGAACACATCCAGGCGGCCGCCGCGCAGGAACTTCAGCTTGGCCAGCAGGCCGAACGCCTTGAACATCCACGGGCCGTACTCCTTCTTCAGCAGGCGGCCCTGCTCATCCTTCTTCGCGAACAGCGGCGGCGCCAGGTGGAAGCGCAGCTGGTAGTCGCCCTCGAACTGCTGCTGCAGGCGGCGCTGGAAATCGCCGCTGGTGTACAGACGGGCCACTTCGTACTCGTCCTTGTAAGCCATCAGCTTGAACAGGTAGCGGGCCACGGTCTCGGTCAGCGCGGTGGAGCCGCCGATGCGCTCGGCTTCGGCCGCACGCACGCGCTCGACCAGGCTGCGGTAGCGGTTGGCGTAGGCGGCGTCCTGATACTCGACCAGGAACGTAGCGCGGCGCTCGATCATTTCATCCAGCGAACGCGACAGGCGCGCGTCGTCCAGCGGCAGGAAGGCCACCTCGCCACCATGCGAGGGCAGGCCGCGCAGTTCGCGTTCGTCGGCGGTGTTGCGCGGTGCGGCGGTGGCGCCCCATTCGTTGCCTTCCCACTCGCCCGGCGGCAGCGGGTGCAGCGGGCCCGGGGTCGATTCGGTATCGGTGTGGCGGTTGCGCACCAGGCCGGCCGCCTGCTGCACGGCCTGCGGGTCGACCACGGCCAGGCGGCCCCAGGCAAAGGCCTGCTGGTTCATCGCCACGGCCGCGCCGTTCAGTTCGATGGCACGCATCAGCGAGTCGAGCGACAGCGGCACCAGGCCGTGCTGCCACGCGTAGCCGAGGATGAACAGGTTGGCGGCGATGGCATCGCCCAGCAGCGCGGTGGCCAGCTGGGTGGCGTCGAGCTGCAGCGGCTCCTGGCCGCCCAGTGCCACGCGCACGCCGGCCACGATGTCGGCGGCCGGGAACTGCATGTCCGGGCGCGTGGTGAAGGTGCCCGGCATCGCTTCATAGGTGTTGAGCACGACCTGCGAACGGCCGGCGCGCACCTTCGACAGCGCCCAGTAATCGTTCACCACCACCATGTCGCAGCCCAGCACCAGGTCGGCCTCGCCGGCGGCGATGCGCACGGCGTGGATGTCGTCCGGGCGACGGGCGATGCGGATATGCGTGGTCACCGCGCCACCCTTCTGCGCCAGACCGGTCTGGTCGAGCACGCTTGCGCCCTTGCCTTCCAGGTGGCCGGCCATGCCCAGCAGGGCGCCGATGGTGACCACGCCGGTACCGCCGACGCCGGTGATCAGGATGTTCCAGGGCTGTTCCAGCGTGCCGCGAATGGTCGGTGCCGGCAGGTTGTCCAGCAGCGTGGAGGCATCGCGCTTGCTGCCCTTGCGCGGCTGGCCACCGTGCACGGTAACGAAGCTCGGGCAGAAACCATTCACGCAGGAATAGTCCTTGTTGCAGTTGGACTGGTCGATCTCGCGCTTGCGCCCGAACTCCGTTTCCTTCGGCAGCACCGAGACGCAGAAGCTCTTCTTGCCGCAGTCGCCGCAGCCTTCGCAGACCAGCGAATTGATCAGCACGCGCTTCTGCGGGTCTTCCAGCTTGCCGCGCTTGCGGCGACGGCGCTTCTCGGTGGCGCAGGTCTGTTCGTAGATCAGGATCGAAACACCCTTCACTTCGCGCAGCCGCTTCTGCACGGCGTCCAGTTCACTGCGGTCGTGGAACTCGACGTCGCTGGGGAAATGTTCGCGCTGGCCGGTCCACTTGCCGATGTTGTCCGACAGCACCACGATGGTGTGGATGCCTTCGGCGCGCATCTGCCTGGCGATGTCGGGCACGCTCAGCGGGCCGTCCACCGGCTGGCCGCCGGTCATCGCCACCGCATCGTTGTAGAGGATCTTGTAGGTGATGTTGACGCCGGCCGCGACCGCCTGGCGGATCGCCAGCGAGCCGCTGTGGAAATAGGTGCCATCGCCCAGGTTCTGGAACACGTGCGGCGTGTCGGTGAACGGCGCCTGCCCGGCCCACGTCACGCCTTCGCCGCCCATGTGGGTGAAGGTGTCGGTGCTGCGGTCCATCCAGGTCACCATGTAATGGCAACCGATGCCGGCCAGTGCACGCGAGCCTTCCGGCACCTGGGTGGAGGTGTTGTGCGGGCAGCCGGAGCAGTAATGCGGCACGCGCGGGAACAATGCGCGAGGACGGGCAAGCTCGGCTTCCTTTTCCTGCATCCACTGCAGGCGCTGTTCGATCGATTCGTTGTTGAAGAACTTCTGGATGCGGCGGCCGATCACGCCGGCGATGGTGGCCGGGGTCAGTTCGCCGGTCGACGGCAGGATCCATTCGCCGCTCTCGTCGTACTTGCCGACGATGGACGGGCGTTGGCCCCAGCTCACCGGCCAGTTGAAGAACTGCTCCTTCATCTGGCGCTCGATGAAGGCACGCTTCTCCTCCACCACGATGATGTCTTCCAGGCCCTGCGCGAAGCGCGCGATGCCTTCCGGCTCCAGCGGCCAGGTCATGCCGACCTTGTACACGCGGATGCCGATGTCGGCGCACGCGGCCTCGTCCAGGCCCAGGTATTCCAGCGCCTGCAGCACGTCCAGGTAGCTCTTGCCGGTGGTGACGATGCCCAGCCGCGCGCGCGGCGCATCCATCACCACCTTGTCGATCCCGTTGGCGCGGGCGAAGGCCTGCGCGGCCTTGACCGCATAGCGGTGCAGGCGCATTTCCTGATCCAGCGGCGGGTCCGGCCAGCGGATGTTGAGGCCGCCGCTGGGCATGTCGAAATCTTCCGGCAGCACGATGCGCCGGGCCAGCGGGTCAACCTCGACCGACGCCGACGATTCCACCGTCTCGGCGATGGTCTTGAAGCCGACCCAGCGCCCGGTATAGCGGCTCATCGCCCAGCCCATCAGGCCCATGTCGAGGATGTCCTGCACGCCGGCCGGGTTCAGCACCGGCATCATCGCGCTGACGAATTCGTCTTCGCTGCCATGCGGCAGGGTCGAGCTGCGGCAGGCATGGTCATCGGCGGCCAGGGCCAGCACGCCGCCATGGCGCGAGGTACCGGCCGCGTTGGCATGCTTGAATACGTCGCCGCAGCGGTCCACGCCCGGGCCCTTGCCGTACCACATGCCGAACACGCCCTGCACGTTGGCACCGGGGAACAGGTTGGTCTGCTGCGTGCCCCACACCATGGTGGCGCCCAGGTCCTCGTTGAGGCCGGGGGTGAACTTCACCTTCGCTGCGTCCAGGTGCTTGCGCGCACGCCACAGTTCCAGGTCGAAGCCACCCAGCGGGCTGCCGCGGTAGCCACTGACGAAACCGGCGCTGTCGATGCCTTCGTGCGCATCGCGCAGGCGCTGCATCAGCGGCAGCCGGACCAGTGCCTGCACGCCACTCAGGTAGATCCGCCCCTCGTTGCGGGTGTACTTGTGGTCGAGCGTGTAATCACGGTCGATCAGGTCGGCGGAAGAGGGCGAAGTGAGTTGCGCGGTACTGGTCATGGCTGGCCCGGTAGGATCGGCTGGCACCGGCCGCGTGCGGGCACGCGGCGGGAAAGGCGCGAATTGTAACAGTGGGGCCCGGAAGGCCCGGCACTCGCATCGGCGGCCTTGCTGGGGTTAGGATCGGGGGGAGAGGGGAGGTTGGTGTTTCAACCCAGGGGAAATTTGATGTCAGTTGCAGGACAGTTCCTGGCCGGCGTGCTGCTGGTCTCGAGCGCGGCCGCCGCATGGGCGGCACCGGCATTGCCGGCACCGCAGGAATTCTATTTCGACAACGATGCCGCCGCCGCACCGATCATCGTGGTGAGCGGCGCCGGCGAGGACCTGGTCGCACAGCTGCTGAAGCAGCGCGAGCGGGGCCGCAAAACGCTGGAAGCCACGGTGCAGCTGGCATCGGTGGCCATCGCACAGGGCCGCGCGGAAGTGGGCGACAAGCTCTATCGCGAGGCACTGGCCGAGGCGCCGGTGCAGAGCAGCCTGGGCCGCAGCGTGCGCTGGAACTACGGCTGGGACCTGCTGCGGCAGGGCCAGGCGCTGGCCGCGCTGGAACAGTGGCAGTCGGTGGCCAACAACCTGCGCAGCAATGCCGCGTGGATTCCGCCCACCTACGCGCTGGCGTTGTGGCGGGCCGGCCAGCAGCAGGAAGCGGTGAAGTGGTACGCCGCCGCTGTGCGCACCGAGCCGACCCAGTGGAACGACAGCAGCCGTTACTCGCAGCTGCTGCCGGCCTGGCGCGATGACGAGCGCGCCAGCCTGGCCGAAGTGCAGCAGGCTTGGGCCTCGGCGCCGCCGGCCTGGCCGTGAGGCGTGACCGCAGGCGCTTGCCGCCTGCGGTGCTGCATCGCACAATCAAACGCGTCGCAGGCGTGTGCCTGAGGGGGAGCCACCCATGGCCTTCGATGCGTTCGCCCTGATCCTGGCCATGCTCGGGCTGGGCATGCTGTTTGCCCGCCTGCGCGCGCTGCCGGACAACGCCGCCGAGACGCTCAACAAAGTGGTGCTGTACGTCTGCCTGCCCGCGGCGGTGCTGACCTACGTGCCGCGCCTGCATCTGGATGCCAGCCTGCTGGGGCTGATGGCCACGCCGTGGCTGCTGATGCTGGCCACCTGGGCGCTGGTCAGCCTGGCCACCCGCGTGTTCGGCTTCGCCCGCGACGTGCACGCGGTGCTGCTGATCTGCGTGGCCCTGGCCAACTCCAGCTTCATCGGCTACCCGATAGTGCGCGCGTTGCTGGGCGACGCGGCCTTGCCCTATGCGGTGGTCTACGACCAGTTCGGCACCTTCCTGCTGCTGTCCACCTTCGGCCTGCTGGTGCTGGCGCGTTACAGCGGCGACCGCCCGCCGACGGCGCTGCAGGTGCTGGGCCGCATCGGCCGCTTCCCGCCGTTGTGGGCGCTGCTGTTCGCGCTGCTGCTGATGCCGGCGCAGCCGCCGTCGTGGATTGGCACGGCATTGAAGCAGCTGGCCGATGCGATGCTGCCGCTGGTGATGCTGGCGGTAGGGCTGTCGATCCAGCTGCGCCTGCGCCGCGAGGAGCTGCTTCCTCTGGCGGTGGGCCTGCTGCTGAAGCTGCTGGTGCTGCCGGCGCTGGCGTTGCCGCTGTCGTGGGCTTTGGGCATGCAGGGGCTGATGTTGAAGGCCAACGTTCTTGAGTCTGCGATGCCGACGATGATCACCGCGGCCGCGCTGGCGATCTCCCATCGGCTGGCGCCGCGGTTGGCGGCGGCGCTGGTGGGGTATGGGATCGTGCTGTCGCTGGTCACGCTGCCGGCATGGATATGGGTGCTGGGGTGAGGGTGCTTTGTCAGGGCTTGCAGCCCTGCACCCGCTTCAAGCCACGGCAACGTCAACGTCAAAAGCTGGCTTTCCGTGGGTTGGCGGGGTGGGTCCGGTTGCGGGGGACGGCGTAAATACGTCCATGTAGCCTCGGTCGCGCCATCC
>NZ_JBXFWG010000098.1:0-5667 GCF_056854535.1 Stenotrophomonas sp. STEN054
GCGGCGGCCGCGCCGGGGGGGCGCGCGCCCGGCCGCCCCGCGCCCCCCCCCCCCCCCCCCCGCCCCCCCCCCCCCCCCGGCCCCCCGCCCCCCCCCCCCCCGGCGGCCCGGCGTTACGGGGCAGGCGGCAGCGGTGGCCGCTGGCGCAGCACGCGCACCAGCGCCCAGATCACCAGCACGATGCCGAAGGCGCTCAGCAGCGACAGCACGAACTGCACGCCGCCCAGCACCGCGCTCATCGCCGAGATGGCAGTGAAATCACCGCTGCTGACCATCCACAGCGGCACCACGTTGGCAACCACGCCACCGAGGTTGGCCACCAGCAGCAGCACCAGGCCCGCCAGCGCACCGCTGCGGGCCGCATCACGCGGCGCACCCACCACCCAGACCAGGCCGATGCACAGCGCGATCAGCACCGGCAGGCGCACGCCGATCATGCTCAGCACGCTCAGCAGCAGCGAGGAGCTGTCCATGGCTCAGTCTTGGCCGGCAAACGCGCCGGCACCGGCACGCAGCTGCTGGTAGACCTCGTCGGTCTGCGGGCGCACGCCATGCCACTGCAGGAAGCTCTCGGCGGCCTGCTCGACCAGCATGCCCAGGCCATCGACGGTGTTGCGGCAGTTGGCCGCGCGCGCCCAGGCCAGGAAGGCGATGGCGGCCTCGCCGTAGTTCAGGTCCACCGCGGTGGTCATCGAATTGACCAGCGACAGCGGCAGCTTGAACTCCACGTCGCGGTCGCGGCCGGCCGAAGTAGCGTTGAGGATCAGTTCGAAATCGCCCAGATCACGCAGGTCTTCCCAGTAGCGGCTGAGCGCGCGGCCCGGCTCGCCCATGGCGTCGATCAGTTCGTCGGCGCGTTCCGGCGTGCGGTTGACCACCACCAGCTCGGTGATGCCGGCATCGAGCAGCGCCGGGGCGACGCTGCGCGCCGAACCACCGGCGCCGATCAGCAGCACGCGGCGGCCGCGCAGGTCCAGGCCGTGGCGATCGGTCAGGTCACGCACCAGGCCGATGCCATCGGTGGTGTCGCCGTGCCAGCGGTCGCCCTTGCGCAGCAGGGTGTTGACCGAGCCGGCACGGCGCGCGCGCGCGGTCAGCGTGGTGCACGCCGAGAACGCGGCTTCCTTGTGCGGCGAGGTGACGTTGGCGCCGACACCACCCTCAGCGGCGAAGGCGTCCAGCCCGGCCAGGAAGGCGTCCGGGGCCAGGTCGATCGCGCGGTAGTCGATGCTGATGCCTTCCTGGCGACCGAACGTCGCGTGGATCAGCGGCGACTTCGAATGGGCAACGGGGTGTCCGAAGACGGCGTAACGATCGGTCATGGAATCCTCAAGCTGGCTAGACTGGTGCACTTTCGTGCAAGGACCCGGATGATGCGCATCACCCCGACCCTGCTGGTGCTTGCCGCCAGTCTACTCTCTGCCCCCGTGGCGATGGCGTTGAACGAGTACGGCATCGAGGGCATGGGCGTGGTCTCCACCCGCGCCGACGAGGGCCGGGCGACGATCAGTGCCGACGGCCAGCGCATCGTCTTCGCCCGCCGTGGCGAGGCGGGCTGGGGGCTGTGGCAGGCACGGGTGGTGGACGGCCGCTGGCAGCAGGCCCAGGCCCTGCCGGTGGACGTGGCCGGTGAGGCGCTGGACCCTTATTTCAGCCGCGATCGCCAGTGGCTGCTGTTCGCCGCCGGCCGCGCGGGGAAATGGGCGCTGTACCGCGCGGCGGTGGCCGCCGATGGCAGCGTGGGCCGGCCGCAGGCGCTGGCCGGCAAGGACGGCAGCCGTGGCGAGCGTGGCGCGGCCCTCAGCGTCGATGGCCGCCGGCTGCTGTTCGCGCGCGACCAAGGCCGTGGCGAGGGCTGGGATCTGTTCGTGGCGCCGCTGGATGCGCAGGGCGTGCGCGGTGCCGCCGTGGCCCTGACTGCCCTCAACACGGCCGCTGACGAGACCGATGGCGATTGGCTGGGCAATGACGGCGCGGTGGTGTTCAGCCGTGGCAACGGCGAGGCCGCGCAGGTGATGACCAGCGCCTGCGCCTGGACCGGTGCCGCGCTGCAGCCGCTGGGGCTGTCGTTCAACCAGACCGGCGGCTGGACCGGCGCGCCGGTGGTCGACAACGCGAAACCGGGCGAGATGATGGTGGCCAGCAGTGCGGCCAGGGCACCACGTGCCGGTGGCGTGGATGTGTACCGGCTGGCGGTGCCGAAGGTGGCGGCCGTGGCCGGGTGCGGCGGGTAACGGGCCATGGATCGCGTGGGCGTTCATCCACGCATGGCGTGGATGAGTCCCCTGACGCAGGCGTCAGCGCGCCAACACCTGGGCGCGCTGCTTCTCGTAATCGATCTCGCTCAGCTGGCCGTTGTCCTTGCGGCGGTTCAGCGCGGCCAGCTCGGCCTGCACGCTTTCCGGCAGGGCCTGCTCACGGGCCACGTGGGCGGCGGCGGAGAGCTGCTCCGGCGGGCGCCGGCTGGCACGCCAGGCCGCCACGAACACGCCGACGATGATGGCGCCGAACACCAGCGTGCCGGTGCCCCAGATCAGCCATTGCATCCATCCCATTTCCGGTCCCATCGCGTGTTCCTCCGTCCGTCGTGAGCGCTATTGTCAGCGCTCGCGCAGCCAACGCGCCACCTGCGGCGCGAAATAGGTCAGTACCCCATTGGCACCGGCGCGCTTGAAGCCCAGCAGCGATTCCATCACGCAGGCGCGTTCGTCCAGCCAGCCGTTGGCGAAGGCGGCCTTCATCATCGCGTACTCGCCGCTGACCTGGTAGGCGAAGGTCGGCACGCCGAACGTCTCCTTCACCCGGCGCACCAGGTCCAGGTAAGGCATGCCCGGCTTGACCATCACCATGTCCGCGCCCTCTTCCAGGTCCAGCGCGATCTCGCGCAGGGCCTCGTCGCCGTTGGCCGGGTCCATCTGGTAGGTCTTCTTGTCGGCCTTGCCGAGGCTGCCGGCGCTGCCCACGGCATCACGGAACGGGCCGTAGAACGCCGAGGCGTACTTGGCCGAGTAGGCCATGATGCGCACGTTGAGGTGGTGGTCGGCATCCAGCGCACGGCGGATCGCGCCGATGCGGCCGTCCATCATGTCCGAGGGCGAAATGATGTCGGCGCCGGCTTCGGCATGCGACAGCGACTGCTTGACCAGTGCTTCGACGGTGATGTCGTTGAGCACGTAGCCCTTGTCGTCGATGATCCCGTCCTGGCCGTGGGTGGTGTACGGGTCCAGGGCCACGTCGGTCATCACGCCCAGTTCCGGGAAGCGCGTCTTCAGCGCGCGGATCGCACGCTGCGCCAGGCCGTCCTCGGCCCACGCCGCCGATGCATCCAGCGACTTCTGCGCGCTGTCGATCACCGGGAACAGGTCGATCACCGGGATGCCCAGTTCCAGCGCCTCTTCGGCCACCTTCAGCAGCTCCTCGATCGACAGCCGCTCCACGCCAGGCATCGACGGCACCGCGGTGCGCCCGGCCAGCTCGTGTACGAACACCGGGTAGATCAGATCGTCGGTAGTGAGTGTGTTTTCGCGCATCAGGCGGCGCGAGAACTCGTCATGGCGCATGCGCCGCGGGCGGTAATGGGGATGAGGCATGGCAGGCTCCGAGGAGTGGCTATTGCAACAGGTAGCCCTGCGGCAGCAGGGGTTCGGGCAGGGGGCGTTCGCCGAGCGCGTCGAGCTGGTCGATCTCGATCGTGCGCACCATGGCGTCCAGCGGCAGGTCGTTCGGCTCCAGGCCGAAGGGTTCTTCCATCTCCTCGCCCAGCTGGTCCAGGCCGAAGAAGGCATAGGCCAGCACGGCCGACAGCACCGGCGTGCCCCAGCCCAGCGAACTGGCCAGGCCGAACGGCAGTAGCACGCAGAACATCCATGCGCAGCGGTGCAGCAGCAGGGTGTAGGCGAACGGCAGCGGCGTGCTGAGGATGCGCTCGCAGCCGGCCTGGATGGAGGACATCGCGTGCAGGCGGTCTTCCAGCTGGGTGTAGAGGATCGGCTCCAGATCGCCGCTGCGCAGCGCCTGCGTCAGCTCGGCAGCGATCATCGACAGCAGCGCGTCGGGCACATTCTCGCGCTCTGCCAGCTGCTCGCGCTGCGGCTTGTCCAGCCACGGCAGCGCCACCAGGGTAACGATGCGCCCGCGCAGGCGTGCGGCCAGGGCGTGGGCGAAGGCGGTGGTGAGGTAGGCGATGCGACGGCGGCGGCCGCTGTCGTCGGCCAGCAGCAGGTGCACCTGACGTGCCAGCGAACGCGATTCGTAGATCAGCTGGCCCCACAGCTTGCGGCCTTCCCACCAGCGGTCGTAGCAGGCGCTGTTGCGGAAGCTGAGGAAGATCGACAGGACCAGGCCGAGCAGGGTGAACGGGGTGACCGAGACCCGTTCGATGCCGAACGACGGCGCCAGCTCCACCACGGCGGCGACGGCAATCGACAGCACCAGGATGGCCAGCACCTTCGGCGCGATGGCCGGCACGATGGAACCGCGCAGGATGTACAGCAGTTGCCAGCCGTGGGGACGGGAACGAATGATCATGGGGTCAGCCGCGCCGGGCGCGGTTTCACAGGCACGCGGGGGTCTCGCGCAGCCCGGCATTGTACTCCCCTGCCCGGCGCCGGGCCGCGGGGCTGCGACCCCCGGTCGCACCCATGGGCGCGACTCGGAGCAGCTTTTTCAGGGCAGGCCGCTCAGAGCAGCCCGCCGCCGAGGCTCAGGCGGACGATGCCGACCAGCACCACGATGCCGTTCAGGACCAGCCCGGTCTTGGCGCGGCCGCGCTTGCTGGGGTGGGTGAAGAGGATGCCCAGCGCGGCGATGACCGCGCCCACCGCCGCGAACGGGATCAGGAACCAGTTGCCCCAGCCCAGCAGCGGAATCAGGGCCAGGATCATCCACAGCAGCGCCACGATGCCCCACAACAGACTGATCACGCCCATGCCAAGCTCCCCTCACGTTGGTAACTCCCCCAACAGTAGCCCGTCCGGCGGCTGCCGCCTACCGCCCTTGGCGACATGCTCACCCGCCCCGTGCCAGCATGCGGCCATGCCCCGGGCGAAGGTGTTGGCGCCGATTCAGAGTGCCCGGCCGATGATCCGAACTGTCCTACAGGGGTAAACGCCATGAACATCCGTTGGCTCGCTTTGACCGCCATGCTGCTGGCCGCTGCCGGTTGCGCCAGCACCTCCAAGGTGATGCTGGGCCGCGCGCGTGCGCCGATCGACCCGGCGCAGGTGCAGATCTACTCCACCCCGCCGGCCGGTTCGCTGGAAATCGCCCAGCTGGAATCGTCCTCGGCGGTCGGTTTCGGTACCCAGGGCCAGACCGACGCAGCCGTCGCACGGCTCAAGCGCGAAGCCGCGGCGCTGGGCGCCAACGGCGTGATCCTGATGGGCGTGGGCAGCAGCGGCTCCCCGGTGGGCATGTCGGTGGGCGCCGGCAGCTACGGCTCGCACGTGGGCGGCGGCGTGGGCATCGGTATTCCGACCACGCAGAAGCGCGCGGCCGGTGTCGCGATCTGGGTGCCGAACCCGGAGGCCCCGGCGCGATTGCCGACGCAGACGATTACCCCGCAGCCGCAGCGCTGACGCATTGGTGGCGCCGGGGCCCGAGCGGCGGCCTTTGTGAATTCGGCGGCAGCCGGGGCGGCCGGGCAGAAGGGTGTTTAGAGTGGTGAAT
>NZ_JBXFWG010000099.1:0-5646 GCF_056854535.1 Stenotrophomonas sp. STEN054
CCCCCGGCCCCCCGCGCGGGCGGGCGCCCGCCCCCCCCGCCCGCCCGGGCCCGCCCCGGGGCGCCCCGGCCGCGCCCCGCCGCGGCCCCCCCCCCCCCGCTACCGGTGGCTGTCACCCGCTCCCCGGTGGGTGCGGACCGTTGGTCCGCACGCCTTGCCCTGCATTCACAATTTGCTACACCGGCCCCGCTAGGCTGGATTTCCACCGAACGTGGCCGGGTGACAACCACGGCAACTTTCGGCACTGTCGTGGTGTCTGAACACCCTGCAGTCTCCCCCTTGGCAAGGCGCCTTCGAGCACGTTCATGAAATTCAAAGCCCCCGCATTCCTGATGGCCCTGGCGCTGGTCGCGCCGTTGGCGCTGGCGGCCAAGGCCGACTCGCCGGCGCTGCCGGCGGCCGCGACCGCCGACCAGGTCACCACCTCCAAGCTGGTCTACGGCCTGCTGTCCGACAGCCGCTACGCCTACCGGCCGCGCGCGCTGGACGAGGCCACCTCCAAGGACGTGTTCAAGCGTTACCTGGAAACCCTCGACGGCGGCAAGCAGTACTTCACCCAGGCCGACGTGACCCGTTTCGCGCCGTTCCAGGCCGGCATCGCCAACGCCATCCGCGGCGGCGAGCTGGAGCCTGCCTTTGAAGTATTCGCCGTCTACAAGCAGCGCGTCGGCGAGCGCGTCGGTTACGCGCGCAAGCTGCTGAAGCAGGAACCGGACTTCACCACCGACGAGCGCTTTGAGTACGACCGCAAGGACGTGCCGTGGGCGGCCAGCAATGCCGAGCTCGATGAGCTGTGGCGCAAGTCGGTCAAGAACGACTGGCTGCGCCTGAAGCTGGCCGGCAAGAAGTCCGACGACATCCGCAAGACCCTGGACAAGCGTTACGCGACGCTGGAAAAGACCGTCAACGAGCTGAAGGGCGAGGACGTCTTCCAGTTCTTCATGAACGCCTACACCAGCGCCGTCGACCCGCACACCGACTACTTCACCCCGCGCACCGCCGAGAACTTCAACCAGGCGATGTCGCTGTCGCTGGAAGGTATCGGCGCGCAGCTGCAGCGCCAGGACGACATGGTGGTGATCCGCGAGATCATCGCCGGTGGTCCGGCCGCCGTGGACGGCACCCTGAAGCCGGGCGACCGCATCGTCGGCGTCGGACAGGGCAAATCCGGGCCGGTGGACGATGTGATCGGCTGGCGCATCGATGACGTGGTGGCCAAGATCCGTGGCGCCAAGGACACCCAGGTCCGCCTGGAGTTCATCTCTGCAGAGGACGGCGTGGACGGCAAGCACCACACCCTGCTGCTGACCCGTCAGAAGGTGCGTCTGGCCGAACAGGCGGCCAAGGGCGAGACCATGACCATCCCGGGCAAGGATGGCCAGCCCGAGCGCAAGGTGGGCGTGATCAAGCTGCCGACCTTCTACCAGGATTTCGAAGGCCGTCGCCGCAATGCCGCCGACTACGCCTCGGCCACCCGCGACGTGGCCAAGCTGCTGGCCGGCTTCAAGAACGACAAGCTGGACGGCGTGGTGCTGGACCTGCGCAACAACGGTGGTGGTTCGCTGGATGAAGCCATCGAACTGACCGGCCTGTTCATCGAGCAGGGCCCGGTGGTGCAGGTGCGCGAATCCGGTGGCCGCGTCACCGTCAACAGCGACCGCAACCAGGGTGTTGCCTGGGACGGCCCGCTGGCCGTGCTGATCAACCGTGGCTCGGCCTCGGCCTCGGAGATCTTCGCCGGTGCCATCCAGGACTACGGCCGTGGCCTGGTCATCGGTGAAACCAGCTTCGGCAAGGGCACCGTGCAGAACATCGTCGACCTCGACCGCTGGCCGAGTGGCGAGACCCAGCGCTTCGGCCAGGTGAAGCTGACCATCGCGCAGTTCTTCCGCATCAGCGGCAGCAGCACCCAGCACAAGGGTGTGGTGCCGGACCTGGCTTTCCCGGCCAGCGTCGATGCCACCGAGTTCGGCGAAAGCACCTACGACAACGCGTTGCCGTGGACCCGCATCGCCGCCGTGCCGCACACCCAGTACGGCAACTTCGCGCCGCTGCTGCCGAAGCTGGAAACGCGCCACGAAGCCCGTATCGCCACCGACAAGGAATTCCAGTGGTGGAACGAGGACGTGCAGCAGTTCCGCACCGAGGCGGCCAAGAAGTATGTCTCGCTCAATGAAGCCACCCGCCTGGCCGAGCGTGAGCGCCAGGACAAGCAGCGCAAGGACCGCCAGATCACCCGCAAGGAACTGGGCCTGGCCCTGGACCCGCTGGCCGATGACAGCAGCGATGACGGACTGACCGGTAACGAGCGCGACATCGTCAAGGATGCCGCCCGCGAGAAGGCCGCCGAGAAGCGTCCGGACCCGCTGCTGCGTGAATCGGCGTCGATCCTGTCCGATGCGGTGAACCTGCTGGAGACCGACCGCCCGCTGTCGGCCCAGGTGCTGCCGCAGTCCACCGGCGCCGGCCGCTGGGCCGACTGACCCGCCGCTGACGTGAAGTACCCCACGGGGCCGGCATTGCCGGCCCCGTTTGTTTTTCCGTCAGCGCCAGCCCATGCTCGGCGGACGTCGATGAACCGGGAGCAACGGGGGCGGGGGCTTCGACCTGGCGCACACGGCCCCGGGTCTACCCTTAGGGCTTCCGTTCTCGCAGGAGTACCCATGCGGGCCTCCCGTCTTTCGCTGTCCCTGCTGGCCGTGGCCAGCACCCTGGCCCTGGCCGGTTGCGGTGGCCGTGCTGCCGACAACAGCCTGCTGCGCGAATCCTTCGATTCGGGCGACACCTTCTCGCGCACTGTCGATGGCCGCCCGGCCGAGGCCTGCGAAGCGGCACGCCGCACCCTGCTCAGCCAGGGCTATGCGATCGCGCGTGCCGACGATGGGCAGGTGGAAGGCAACAAGAATTTCCAGGTGCGCGAGGACGACCATGAGCAGCTGGTGCTGCGCATTTCCTGCGCACCCCGCGGCAGCGAGCAGGCGCTGGTGTTCGTCAGCGCCGTGCAGGACCGGTACGCGCTGAAGAAGAGCCCGACCTCGGCCAGTGTCGGCGTGGGTGCGCTGGGCTCGGTGTCGCTGCCGTTCGGCAGCAATGACGATTCGCTGGTCAAGGTTGCCAGCAGTACGATCACCGATTCCGATTTCTATCGCCGCTTCTTTGACCGCCTGCACCAGTACCTGCCGGCGGCCGCAGCGGCGAAGCCGACGCCTGCGGCGGCCCCGCAACCGGCGGCGGTGCAGGAGCCGGCACCGGCGGCCGTACCGGCCCCTGAGCCCGCGGCACCGGCCACCCCCACGCCCGCCGAGCCCGCCCCGCAACCTCCAGCCGACCAGGGCTGACGATGAAGGGCAGGGCGCTGGGGCTGGCCCTGCTGCTGGGTTGGCCCGTGCTTGGCAGCGCCGCCACCGGCGCGTGCGCGCAGGGCCTGCTGCAGCGGCTGGGCTGGCGCTTCGAAACTGCCATGATCGAGGCGCCGAGCATCCACGGCGGGCCGGTCTGCACGCGCGCGTCGCTGCAGGCCGCGCAGCAGGCCGGCGACCTGCAGGTGCGCTGGCCGGCGTCGATGACCGACGACGCGCGGCAGGCCCTGTTGCAGCGCCTGCTCGACGACCCGGCCACGCTCTGCGCGTATACCTTCGAGCTGGGCGCAGCGGCGCAGCGCGCGGCGCAGGCGCTGCAGGACAACCCCGGGTTCCGCTTCAGTGGCCTGCAGCTGGGCTGGATCGGCTTCGGCGCACGCGGCGCGCCTGCGCAGGGCTGGCAGAACACCCGCAGCTTCGGACGTGGCTACACGCCGCTGGCCGGCAACAGCCGCGCGCTGGACGCGTTCTACACCGGCAGCGTGCGCGCCGAATGTGGCGTGGGCCGCCAGGTCGCGCAGCTGGCCACCCAGCGCGAGCTGTACGGCGATGCCGCCTTCGATGCCGAATTCGCGCCCGCCGAGCTGTCGATCGGCACGTTGCTGGGCCTGCACGACACCGACAGCATCCTGCTCGGCGCGCAAGCCGGTGAGTTCTTTGCTGATGGCAAAGCGGTGCGTACTGCGGCGATGGGCCGTACGGCCTTCCTCGGCGTGCCTGGTTTCATCGAACACGTGGGCGACGTCGCCACGCTGGACGACCTGAGCAACCAGGCCGAGAACTTCATCGTCGTCGACGTGGGCGCAGACGCCGCAGAGGCATTGGCCGCGCACGGCGGGCTGGCCTGGTACGACCAGCGCAACGCCGAGATCTGGAAGCTTGCGCAGAGCCTTCCGCGGCTCGGCCGCCGCTATTTCGAACGCCTGTTGTACGAACGCGACCCCGGCCTGCGCGCGCAGCTGCAACCGCGTTTCCAGGCCACGCTGGCACGGCTGGACCAGCTGCTGGACGATCCGTTCTACCAGCAGTTCGTGATCTATGTGCACCCACGCGGTATACGTCCCATCGGTTACCACATCATCCGCCTGCTCGACCGCAACCCACGCACGTCGTTTTCCATCGACCTGGCGTTGCACAATCTGCATACCACGCTCTTTCGGCGTTGGCGCGAGGCGCAGCTGCGCCACTGCGCGGCGACCGGCCGGCCAGGCAGCCTGACCCTAGACCCCAACTGAAGGTGAAACAATGGACATTGCAATGATCGGCCTCGGTCGCATGGGCGCCAACATGGCCCAACGCCTGCATCGCGGCGGCCACCGCGTGGTCGGCTACGACCCGGGCGAAAGTGCCCGCCAGCGCGCCGCCGAGGCCGGCCTGGAGGTCGTCGACTCGCTGGCCGCGGCGGTTGCGGCACTGCCGGTGCCGCGCGTGGTGTGGCTGATGGTGCCGGCCGGCGAAACCGTCGACCAGACTCTGGGCCAGCTGACCCCGCACCTGGCCGAAGGCGATATCGTCATCGACGGCGGCAACTCCAACTACCAGGACTCGATCCGCCGCGCCAAGGCGCTGGCCGAGGATGACCTGGGCTACGTCGACTGCGGCACCAGCGGTGGCGTCTGGGGCCTGCAGGAAGGCTACAGCCTGATGGTCGGTGGCAACGCCGAGGTGGTGGAGCAGGTCGCGCCGCTGCTGCGCACCCTGGCCCCGGCCGAAGATCGTGGCTGGGGCCGTGTCGGCCCGTCCGGTGCCGGCCACTTCACCAAGATGGTCCATAACGGCATCGAGTACGGAATGATGCAGGCCTATGCCGAAGGCTTCGCGCTGATGGAGCGCAAGCAGGAGATGGAACTGGACCTGGCCCAGGTGGCCGACGTCTGGCGTCACGGCAGCGTGGTGCGTTCGTGGCTGCTGGACCTGAGCACCGAGGCGCTCAAGCGCAATCCGTCGCTGGATGGCATCGCCCCGTACGTCGAGGATTCCGGCGAAGGCCGCTGGACCGTTGCCGAAGCGATTGCCCTGGACGTGCCCGCACCGGTGATCACTCTGTCGCTGCTGGAACGCCTGCGCTCGCGCGAATCCAATTCGTTCACCGACCGCCTGCTCTCGGCGATGCGCAACGAATTCGGCGGCCACGCCATCAAGAAGTCGTAAGCATCACGACGGATCGGTAGCGGGGGGGGGGGGGGGGGCCGGGGCGCCCCGGCGGTGGGGGAGCGCCCGGGGGGGGCGCGCCCCCCCCCGCGGGGGGGGGGGGGGGTTGGGGGCCCGGGGCCGCGGCGCGCGCGCC
>NZ_JBXFWG010000100.1:2500-5286 GCF_056854535.1 Stenotrophomonas sp. STEN054
CATTTCAGTGAAGACGAGTAGGGCGGGGCACGTGAAACCCTGTCTGAACATGGGGGGACCATCCTCCAAGGCTAAATACTACTGACCGACCGATAGTGAACCAGTACCGTGAGGGAAAGGCGAAAAGAACCCCGGAGAGGGGAGTGAAATAGATCCTGAAACCGTGTGCGTACAAGCAGTAGGAGCTCCGCAAGGAGTGACTGCGTACCTTTTGTATAATGGGTCAGCGACTTACTGTTCGTGGCAAGCTTAACCGTATAGGGGAGGCGAAGGGAAACCGAGTCTGATAAGGGCGCATAGTCGCGGGCAGTAGACCCGAAACCGGGTGATCTAGTCATGGCCAGGGTGAAGGTGCCGTAACAGGTACTGGAGGCCCGAACCCACGTCTGTTGCAAAAGACGGGGATGAGCTGTGATTAGGAGTGAAAAGCTAATCGAACCCGGAGATAGCTGGTTCTCCTCGAAAGCTATTTAGGTAGCGCCTCATATGTATCCTCTCGGGGGTAGAGCACTGTTATGGCTAGGGGGTCATCGCGACTTACCAAACCATTGCAAACTCCGAATACCGAGACGGACTGTATGGGAGACACACGGCGGGTGCTAACGTCCGTCGTGAAAAGGGAAACAACCCAGACCCACAGCTAAGGTCCCAAATTCACTGCTAAGTGGAAAACCATGTGGAAAGGCACAGACAGCCAGGAGGTTGGCTTAGAAGCAGCCACCCTTTAAAGAAAGCGTAATAGCTCACTGGTCGAGTCGGTCTGCGGGGAAGATTTAACGGGGCTAAGCAGTGAACCGAAGCTTGGGGTGTGCATATTTATATGTACGCGGTAGAGGAGCGTTCCGTAAGCCGTTGAAGGTGGATTGAGAAGTCTGCTGGAGGTATCGGAAGTGCGAATGCTGACATGAGTAACGATAATGCGGGTGAAAAACCCGCACGCCGAAAGCCCAAGGTTTCCTTGCGCAACGTTAATCGGCGCAGGGTGAGTCGGCCCCTAAGGCGAGGACGAAAGTCGTAGTCGATGGGAAGCAGGTTAATATTCCTGCACCTCGCGTAAGTGCGATGGAGGGACGGAGAAGGTTAGGTGTACCAGGCGTTGGTTGTCCTGGGGAAAGGCGGTAGGTTTGGATCTTTGGCAAATCCGGGATCCTTCAAGACCGAGCACCGAGACGAGCCTTTATGGCGAAGTCACTGATACCACGCTTCCAGGAAAAGCTCCTAAGCTTCAGCTTACGCAGACCGTACCGTAAACCGACACAGGTGGGTAGGATGAGAATTCTCAGGCGCTTGAGAGAACTCGGGTGAAGGAACTAGGCAACATGGCACCGTAACTTCGGGAGAAGGTGCACCCTTTTTGGTGGCTCGTGCGAGCTATAGCTGAAGAGGGTCGCAGTAACCAGGCCGCTGCGACTGTTTATCAAAAACACAGCACTCTGCAAACACGAAAGTGGACGTATAGGGTGTGACGCCTGCCCGGTGCTGGAAGGTTAATTGATGGGGTCAGCCGCAAGGCGAAGCTCTTGATCGAAGCCCCAGTAAACGGCGGCCGTAACTATAACGGTCCTAAGGTAGCGAAATTCCTTGTCGGGTAAGTTCCGACCTGCACGAATGGCGTAACGACAGCGGCGCTGTCTCCACCCGAGACTCAGTGAAATTGAAATCGCTGTGAAGATGCAGCGTTCCCGTGGCAAGACGGAAAGACCCCGTGAACCTTTACTATAGCTTTACACTGAACGTTGAGTTCGTCTGTGTAGGATAGGTGGGAGGCTATGAAACTGTGGCGCTAGCTGCAGCGGAGCCATCCTTGAAATACCACCCTGTCGTGCTTGACGTTCTAACCTGGGCCCATTATCTGGGTCGGGGACCGTGTATGGTGGGTAGTTTGACTGGGGCGGTCTCCTCCTAAAGAGTAACGGAGGAGCTCGAAGGTACGCTCAGCGCGGTCGGACATCGCGCACTGTGTGCAAAGGCATAAGCGTGCTTGACTGCAAGATCGACGGATCAAGCAGGTAGGAAACTAGGACTTAGTGATCCGGTGGTTCTGTATGGAAGGGCCATCGCTCAACGGATAAAAGGTACTCCGGGGATAACAGGCTGATACCGCCCAAGAGTTCATATCGACGGCGGTGTTTGGCACCTCGATGTCGGCTCATCACATCCTGGGGCTGTAGTCGGTCCCAAGGGTATGGCTGTTCGCCATTTAAAGTGGTACGCGAGCTGGGTTCAGAACGTCGTGAGACAGTTCGGTCCCTATCTGCCATGGGCGTTGGAGATTTGAGAGGGGCTGCTCCTAGTACGAGAGGACCGGAGTGGACGAACCTCTGGTGTTCCGGTTGTCACGCCAGTGGCATTGCCGGGTAGCTATGTTCGGAAGCGATAACCGCTGAAAGCATCTAAGCGGGAAGCGCGCCTCAAGATGAGATCTCCCGGGGCACAAGCCCCCTGAAGGAACCATATAGACTATGTGGTTGATAGGTCAGGTGTGTAAGTACAGCAATGTATTGAGCTAACTGATACTAATGATCCGTGTGGCTTGACCATATAACCTCAAGTTGCCTTGGCTTTACGACAACGTCGTAAGAGCATCCAAGTGCACGCTACGTCACAAGAACTATGCGAGGCTGGCGCCTTGTCCCCTAGGGACGAGTGCGACTCTCCAAAAGCCTCCCTGGTGAAATTAGCGCTGTGGAACCACCCGATCCCATCCCGAACTCGGAAGTGAAACGCAGCTGCGCCGATGGTAGTGTGGCTCAAGCCATGCGAGAGTAGGTCATCGCCAGGGTTTA
>NZ_JBXFWG010000101.1:0-5256 GCF_056854535.1 Stenotrophomonas sp. STEN054
CGGCGCCCCCCCGCCCCCCGCCCCCCCCCCCCCCCCCGCCCCCGCGCCCCGCCCCCGCCCCCGGGCCCGGGCCCCGCGCCCCCCCCCCCCCCCCCCCCGGGGGGGTAGAGTCGACCGTTGGTCGACTGCTCTCCCGGCCGCCGACGAAAACCCCGCGCTGCGCGCGATAGTCGACCAACGGTCGACTCTACCTACCGCTCAGCCGCCAATGGCTATACTCGGGCGCATGAAGATCCCCCATCGCAACGCCATCCTGATTCCGCTGGCAGCGGCCTCGCTGCTGTTCCTGTCCGCCTGTGGCAACAAGGGCCCGCTGGTACTGCCGCAGAAGCCGGTGCCGGTGGAAGAGACCGTCGAACCGGCCGTCGCGCCCGAAACCAGCCCGGAAGCCACCCCCGCAGCGACCCAGCCGACCAGCGACGGCAGCCCCTCGGTCACCCCGGACCCGATCAAGCCGGTGGACGGTGGGGATGAGTAAGGCTGGCTCCAACGCCCTGCGCTTCAGCAAGATGCACGGTGCGGGCAACGATTTCGTAGTGATCGACCTGCGTGACGGCACGCCGCCGCCCACCCCTGAAGTGGCCGCGCGCCTGGCCGACCGCCACACCGGCGTAGGCTGCGACCAGATCCTGACCATCGAGGCCCCGCGTGCGGACGGCTCAGTGGCGTCCTACCGGATCTGGAACGCCGACGGTTCCAATTCCGAGCAGTGCGGCAACGGCGCGCGCTGCATCGCCGCCTGGCTGGTGCGCGAGGGCAGTGCCCAGGGCGAGCGCTTCGTGATCGACAGCCCGCTGGCCAGCCACGAAGTGCAGGTGCTGGGCGATGGCCGCTTCTCGGTGGCCATGGGCGTGCCGGCGTTCGAACCGTCGCAGGTGCCGCTGGTGGGCTTCGCCCATGCGCGCGATGAATACCTGATGCCGCTGCAGGGCGAGACCGTGCGCTTCTCGGCGGTGTCGATGGGCAATCCGCACGCGGTCATCGAAGTGGGCCTGATCGATGCCGCGCCGGTCGAGCGCGTCGGCGCACTGCTGCAGCAGCATGCCTCGTTCCCCCAGTCGGTCAACGTGGGCTTCGCCCAGGTGATGGGCCCGGACCATGCACGCCTGCGCGTGTACGAACGTGGCGTCGGCGAAACCCTGGCCTGCGGCAGTGGTGCCTGCGCCGCCGCCGTCACCCTGATGCAGCGCGGCCGCCTGCAGGCCGATGCACGCATCAGCCTGCCCGGTGGCGAACTTCGCATCCAGTGGCCGGGCGAAGGGCAGCCGGTGGTGATGGCCGGCCCGACCGCATTCGTCTTCGAAGGGGAGTGGATCGCATGAGTGAGACCGTCGACAAGCTCGGGGGCCATGATGTCGCTGCGTGGTTGCGGCGCCATCCCGGCTTCCTCAAGCAGTTCCCGGACCTGGCCCTGACCCTGGTGGTGCCACGCGATGACGGCCCCACCGCGTCGCTGGCCAGCTACCAGCTGGAAGTGCTGCGCGAGAAGAACCGCGAGCTGGCGCGACGGTTGGCAGACCTGGGCGCAACTGCCCAGGTCAACGAGCGGTTGGCGGTGCGCACGCACCAGCTGACCTTGGCCATGATGAAGCAGGACAACGCCGCCGACACCCTGCGTGCGATGGCAGCCTCGCTGCAGGAAGATTTCGCCGGCGACCTGGTGAGGCTGGTGGTTCACACGCCGGTGGCTGGCCTGGAGCAGGCCGAGTGGCTGCAGGTGATCGCCGCTGATGATGCGCAGCTGGGCCCTTTCCGCGATTGCCTGAAGGACGGCGAGCCGATCTGTGGGCGCCTGCAGCCGGAAAAGAACGCCGTGCTGTATGGCGCGCGCAGCGACGAAGTGCAGACCACCGCACTGCTGCCGCTGCCGGGCATCGGACTGATCGCCGTCGGCAGCCACGATGCCAACCGCTTCTACCCGGGCATGGGCACGCTGTTCCTGCGCATGATGGGTGATGCCCTGGTCGCCGGCCTGAAGCGCTTCGAGCGCTGAGCCGGGACGCACGACGATGAGCGCGGTACAGCATTTCCTGCAGCACCTGCAGGTGGAGCGGCGGATGTCGGCGCATACGCTCGATGCCTACCGCCGTGACCTGGACGCGCTGTCGGTGTGGGTGGAACCGCGCGGCGTGGCAGTGGAGGCACTGGATGCTGAAACGCTGCGCCAGTTCGTCGCTGACGAGCATCGTCGCGGGCTGTCGGCCAAGAGCCTGCAGCGCCGCCTGTCGGCCTGCCGCAGCTTCTATGCCTGGCTGCTCAAGCATGGGCGCATCGAGGTGAGCCCGGCCGCGACTCTGAAGGCGCCCCGTGCGCCGCGGCGCCTGCCGCAGGTGCTCGATGCCGACGAAGCGGTGCAGCTGGTCGAACTGGAACCGGAAGGTGAACTCGGCCGTCGCGATCGCGCGCTGCTGGAACTGTTCTATTCCTCGGGCCTGCGCCTGAGCGAAGTGTGTGCGCTGACCTGGCGCGACCTGGATTTCGACAGCGGCCTGGTCAACGTGCTGGGCAAGGGCAACCGCCAGCGCCGGGTGCCGTTCGGGCGGCCCGCACGCGAAGCGCTGTTGGCTTGGCGCGCGGAAAGTGGCGGCGGCCCGGCGACGCCGGTGTTCCCCGGCCGCAACGGGCCGATCAGCCAGCGTGCGGTGCAGATCCGCATACGCCAGCTGGCCCAGCGCCAGGGCCTGTTCAAGCACGTGCACCCGCATATGCTGCGGCACAGTTTCGCCAGCCACATCCTCGAATCCTCCGGCGACCTGCGCGGCGTGCAGGAACTGCTCGGCCACGCCGACATCGCCACCACGCAGATCTACACCCATCTGGATTTCCAGCACCTGGCCAAGGTCTACGACGCCGCGCATCCGCGCGCCAAGCGCAAACCGGGGCCGGCGGCGGGCGAAGAAAGCTGAACGCTGGCCCTGCCATCGGCTGTGGCGGGCGGCTTGAAGGGCGCGGTGCAGGCCCCACCTCTGGGTGTGTCACCCCGGAGGCTCCATGGACCCCAGTCAGAATCCCAATGTTTTCCACGCCACCACCATCGTCTGCGTGCGCCGCGGCGATCACGTGGCCATTGCCGGTGATGGCCAGGTCACCCTCGGCCACACGGTGATGAAGGGCAACGCGCGCAAGGTGCGCCGCCTTGGCCGCGATGGCCAGGTGCTGGCCGGCTTCGCCGGTGCCGCCGCCGATGCCTTCACCCTGTTCGAGCTGTTCGAGGCCAAGCTGGAAAAGCATGGCCAGCTGCAGCGCGCCGCCGTCGAGCTGGCCAAGGATTGGCGTACCGAACGCCGCCTGGGCAAGCTGGAAGCCCTGCTGGCCGTGGCCGACAAGGAAACCTCGCTGATCATCAGCGGCACCGGCGATGTGATCGAGCCGGAGGACGGCATCATCGCCATCGGTTCCGGTGGTTCCTACGCACTGTCGGCTGCCCGCGCGCTGATGGCGCACACCGAGCTGGATGCACGGACCATCGCCAGTGAAGCGATCGGCATCGCCGGCGACATCTGCATCTACACCAACCGCAACGTGGTGGTCGAGGAGCTGTAACGCTCCCCGATCCGCCGGGCAGGGCCCGGCGCTACCGACAACGAATTCGTGAGCACATCCATGTCGAAGATCGAAGTTTCCTCCGCCACCATGACCCCGCGCGAGATCGTGCAGGAACTGGACCGGCACATCGTCGGCCAGCATGACGCCAAGCGCGCGGTGGCCATCGCCCTGCGCAACCGCTGGCGCCGCATGCAGCTGGTCCCTGAGCTGCGCAATGAAGTGATGCCGAAGAACATCCTGATGATCGGCCCGACCGGCGTCGGCAAGACCGAGATCGCGCGTCGCCTGGCCACCCTGGCCAACGCGCCGTTCGTGAAGGTCGAAGCCACCCGCTTCACCGAAGTCGGCTACGTCGGCAAGGACGTCGAGCAGATCATCCGCGACCTGGCCGACACCGCGGTCAAGCTCTATCGCGAACAGGCCAAGGTGCGCGTGCGTACCCAGGCCGAAGAACGCGCCGAAGACCGCATCCTCGATGCGCTGCTGCCGCGCCGCAGTGGTGGCATCGGCTTCGATCCGGAAGTGGCCCGCAACGAGCCGTCGGCGCAGGACAACGAGACCCGCATCAAGTTCCGCAAGATGCTGCGCAACGGCGAGCTGGACGAACGCGAGATCGAACTCGACCTGGCTGCCAACGTCAGCATGGACATCATGACCCCGCCGGGCATGGAAGAAATGGGCCAGCAGCTGAAGTCGATGTTCGCCAACCTCGGCGGCGGCGCCAAGGCGCACAAGCGCACGCTGACCATCAAGGCCGCGCGCCCGCTGCTGGTGGAAGAAGAGGCCGGCAAGCTGGTCAACGAGGACGACATCCGCACCGCGGCCATCGAAGCCTGCGAACAGCACGGTATCGTCTTCATCGACGAGATCGACAAGGTCGCCAAGCGCGGCGATAACGTGGGTGGTGGCGACGTTTCGCGCGAAGGCGTGCAGCGCGACCTGCTGCCGCTGGTGGAGGGCTCCAACGTGTCCACCAAGTACGGCACGATCAAGACCGACCACATCCTGTTCATTGCTTCGGGCGCATTCCATCTGGCCAAGCCCAGCGATCTGATCCCGGAACTGCAGGGTCGTTTCCCGATCCGCGTGGAACTGGGCGCGCTGAGCAAGAACGACTTCGTGCGCATCCTGACCGAGCCGAAGGCCGCGCTGTCCAAGCAGTACGAAGCGCTGCTGGCCACCGAGGGCGTCAAGGTCAGCTTCACCGCCGATGCCATCGATCGCCTGGCCGAGATCGCCTTCCAGGTGAACGAGCGCCAGGAAAACATCGGTGCGCGCCGCCTGCACACCGTGCTGGAGCGCCTGCTGGATTCGCTGAGCTACGAAGCGCCGGACCGCGACGGTGAAACCCTGGCCATCGACAGCGCCTACGTCGATGCGCACCTGGGCGAACTGGTGCAGGACCCGGACCTGAGCCGCTACATCCTGTAATGCAGAAAGCCGCCCAAAGGCGGCTTTCCTGTTTCGAAGGTAGCGCCGGGCCATGCCCGGCGAATTCCCTTCCCGCGTTGCCTCGGATGCAGGCCGCGCGCAGCGCTCGCCGGGCATGGTCCGGCGCTACAAGGGGAAGGTCGCGGTAGCGGCGGGGCCGGCCCGGGGGGGGCCGCCATGCGGCCGGGCGCGGGGTTAATTAGGCGGCGGCCCCCGCGCCCCCAACAACAACAACACAGCCGCGGAAACTCGGGGGGGCGGCGGTTGCCCGGGGCGGGG
>NZ_JBXFWG010000102.1:0-4930 GCF_056854535.1 Stenotrophomonas sp. STEN054
ACCGGAATCACCGCGCCACGCCCGTCTCCGCGGATAACGCGGGGCCACGCCCGTTTCTCAAGGTAGCGCCGGGGCCTGCCCGGCGGAACCCTGAAGGATTCACGGGCTGTCTCATCCAATGAGACCGCCTGTCCGTAGGTTTCCTCAATGGAAACCATCCGCAAGCTGGCCATCCTCGCCGACGCCGCCAAGTACGACGCTTCCTGCGCCTCCAGCGGCGCGGGCAAGCGCGACTCGCGCGCCAGCGGCGGCATCGGCAGCACCGAAGGCATGGGCATCTGCCACAGCTACACGCCGGACGGTCGCTGCGTGTCCCTGCTGAAGATCCTGCTGACCAACTTCTGCGTCTACGACTGCGCCTACTGCGTGAACCGCGTGTCCAGCAACGTGCCGCGGGCGCGCTTCAGCGTGGACGAAGTGGTCGCGCTGACCCTGGATTTCTACAAGCGCAACTACATCGAGGGCCTGTTCCTTTCCAGTGGCATCATCCGCAATGCCGACTACACCATGGAACAGATGGTGGAAGTGGCGCGGCAGCTGCGCGAGGAACACCGTTACGCCGGCTACATCCACCTCAAGACCATTCCCGAGGCGTCGCCCGAGCTGCTGGCCAGCGCCGGCCGCTACGCCGACCGCCTGTCGATCAACGTCGAACTGCCGACCGAAGCCGGGCTGAGCGCGCTGGCGCCGGAAAAGACCGTGCACTCGATCCGCGGCGCAATGGGCGAACTGCGCTGGCGTATCGAGGAAGCCAAGGAGGCGCGCAAGGCGCCGGCCGTGGTCGCGCCAACCGCCACCCGCAGCGCGCGCCCTCGCCCGCCGCGCTTCGCCCCGGCCGGGCAGAGCACGCAGATGATCGTCGGCGCCGACGGGGCCAACGACCAGCAGATCCTGGCCAGTGCCGACGCGCTGTACGGCAACTACCGCATGCGCCGGGTGTACTACTCGGCCTTCAGCCCCATTCCCGATGCCAGCCGCCAGCTGCCGCTGCAGCCGCCCCCACTGCAGCGCGAGCATCGCCTGTACCAGGCCGACTGGCTGCTGCGCTTCTACGGTTACGGCGTTGAGGAAATCACCGATACCACCCAGGACGGCATGCTGGACCTGGACATCGACCCGAAGATGGCCTGGGCGATCCGCCATCCCGAGCGCTTCCCGGTCGATCTGAACCGCGCGCCGAAGGAGCTGCTGCTGCGCGTGCCCGGGCTGGGCGTGCGCAACGTCAAGCGGGTGCTGATGGCACGCCGGCACGGCCGCCTGCGGGTGGCCGACGTGGCCCGGTTGAAGGCTCCGATGAGCAAGCTGCTGCCGTTCGTGCTGCTGGCCGACCACCACCCACGCAAGGCGCTGGATGATCCGGCGGCGTTGCGCGCGCAGCTGGCGCCGCCGCCACGACAGGGCTCGCTGTTTGATGCACCGCCCGCCCCCTGACGCGCAGCGCTGGTCGCTGCGGGTGGACCCGCCGTGGTCGCTGGAGGCCTGGCGCGATGCCGCGCGCGAGGGGCTGCTGCGTGGCGTGGCACCGGCGCAGCTGGACTGGCTGGAAGGCAGCGAGGCCTCGCTGCTGGATGCGCCATCGGTGCAGAGTGCTCCCCTGCCCGCCGACGCCAGCGCGCCCAGCGTGCCGCGCGATTTCATGGAGCTGGCCGCGACCTGCCTGTGCCATCGCGAGCCGCAGCGCCTGGCCCTGCTGTACCGGCTGCTGTGGCGCATCGCCCACGGCGAGCGCAGCGTGCTGTCCAATCCGGCCGATGCCGACGTGCTGCGGGCGATGGCGCTGGCCCAGGCGGTGCGCCGCGACACCCACAAGATGAAGGCCTTCGTGCGCTTCCGCGAAGTGCCCGGGCAGACCGATGCCTTCATCGCATGGTTCGAGCCGGACCATCACATCGTCGAGCGCGTCGCGCCATTCTTCGCGCGCCGCTTCGCCGGCATGCGCTGGGCCATCCTCACCCCCGGCCGCAGCGTGTACTGGGATGGCGAGGCGCTGGCCTTCGGGCCCGGCGCCCGTCGCGAAGATGCCCCGGCCGAGGATGCGCGCGAATCGCTGTGGCAGACCTACTACGCCAGCATCTTCAATCCGGCCCGCTTGAACACCCGGATGATGCTGCAGGAGATGCCGGCACGGTACTGGCGCCATCTGCCCGAAGCGCAGCTGCTGCCGGGGCTGGTGCGCGACGCTGCCGATCGCGTGCAGGAAATGCACGACCGCCCCGCGCAGGCCCCGCAGCGGAAGATTCCGCAGCGCCCGGCGGTGCTGCCATCACCGGGATCGAGCGCGGACAGCCTCGATGCGCTGCGTGCCCAGGCCGTCGGCTGCCGGCAGTGCCCGCTGTGGGAACCGGCTACCCAGGTGGTGTTCGGGCAAGGGCCGGCTGATGCACGGGTGATGGTGATCGGCGAACAACCCGGTGATACCGAGGATCTCTGCGGCCGCCCATTCGCAGGTCCAGCAGGCCAGTTGCTGGACCGGGCCCTGGCCGAACTCGGCATCGACCGCGCCACGCTGTACCTGACCAATGCGGTGAAGCACTTCCACCACGAGCGGCGCGGCAAGGTGCGCCTGCACAAGCGTCCCGAGAGCCGGCATGTGCGGGCCTGCCAGCCGTGGCTGCTGGGCGAGATCGCGCGGGTACGGCCGCAGGTGATCGTCTGCCTGGGCGCGACCGCTGCGTCCTCGGTGTTCGGCGCGGGCTTCCAGCTGTCACGCGACCGCGGACGCTGGCACACGCTGGAAGACGGTACCCGCGGCTACGCCACCGTGCACCCGGCGTGGGTGCTTCGGCAGGGCGACGACGCCCGGCGTGAGGAGGCCTACCGGCTGTTCCGCGATGACCTGCGCCGTTTGCGGGGGGACGATGCGGCATCCGCCGGGCATGGCCCGGCGCTACCACCGGGCGAGGACCAGTAGCGCCGGGGCCGGTCAGGCGGCGTCGGGTTGGTTTTCCGGGCGTGCGCGGTCGAAGGCGTCCAGCGCCTGGCAGGCCGCTTCGATGCGACGCAAGGTCGGGTACGGCGCCAGGTCCAGGCCGAAGCGGTGCGCGTTATAGAGCTGCGGAAGCAGGCAGATGTCGGCCAGACCGGGGCGGTCGCCGTGGCAGAACACGCCGGTATCCGCGATGCCCGCGAGCATCGCTTCCATCGCCGCGAAGCCGTCGGCCATCCAGTGCAGGGTCCACTGCGTGCGCGCGTCGGCCGGTGCTTCCAGGCGGCGCTCGAGGTACTGCATCACCCGCAGGTTGTTGATCGGATGGATGTCGCATGCCACCAGCTGGGCCAGCGCCCGCACCCGCGCGCGGCCGACCGCATCGGCCGGCAGCAGCGGCACCTGCGGGTAGCGCTCATCGAGGTATTCGAGGATCGCCAGCGACTGGGTGAACGCATGCCCGTCATGCAGCAGGGTGGGCACCAGCTGCTGCGGGTTGAGCGCGGCGTAGGCGTCGGCATGCTGCTCGCCACCGTCGCGCACCAGGTGCACCGGCCGGCCCTCCCAGGCCAGGCCCTTCAGCTCCAGGCCGATGCGCACGCGGTAGGCGGCGCTGGATCGCCAGTAGGTATACAGCACGAGGCCGTCGTCGACCGGGATGTCCAATGCCGCCTCCATGTTCAGGGCTTGGCCGCCTGCTCGATGCGCTGTTCGATCGCACCGAAGATGCTGTTGCCGGCGGCGTCGAGCATCTCGATGCGCACCACGTCGCCGAAGGACATGAACGGCGTGCTCGGCTTGCCGTCGCGCAGGGTTTCCACCACGCGCTGTTCGGCAAAGCAGGAGGCGCCCTTGCTGGTGTCCTCGTTGGCGATGGTGCCCGAGCCGACGATGGTGCCGGCGCCCAGCGGACGGGTCCTGGCCGCATGCGCGACCAGCTGGGCGAAATTGAACTGCATGTCCACGCCGGCTTCCGGCGCACCGAACCACTTCCCGTTGATGTGGGTCAGCAGCGGCAGGTGCACCTTGCTGTCCTGCCAGGCCGTGCCCAGCTCATCGGGGGTGACGAACACCGGCGACAGCGCCGAGCGCGGCTTGGACTGCAGGAAGCCGAAACCCTTGGCCAATTCGCCCGGGATCAGGTTGCGCAGCGACACATCGTTGACCAGGCCGACCAGCTGGATGTGGCCGGCGGCCTGTTCCGGGGTGGCGGCCATCGGCACGTCGTCGGTGATGACCACGATCTCGGCTTCCAGGTCGATGCCGTACTCCTCGCTGACCACCTTGACCGCGTCGCGCGGGCCATGGAAGCCGGCGCTGGTGGCCTGGTACATCAACGGGTCGGTGTAGAAGCTTTCCGGCACCTCGGCGCCACGGGCGCGGCGCACGCGCTCGACGTGCGGCAGGTAGGCGCTTCCGTCGACGAATTCGTAGGCGCGCGGCATCGGCGCGGCCAGGGCCTGCGGGTCGAGGTCGAACACGCCATCGGCGTCGCCGGCATTCAGCGATTCGTACAGGGCGTTCAGGCGCGGGGCGATGTGGCTCCAGTCTTCCAGCGCCTGCTGCAGGGTGGCGGCAATGCCGGTGGCGCGGACGCCGAGGCGCAGGTCACGCGAGACGACGATCAGGGTGCCGTCGCGGCCGCCTTCCTTCAAAGAACCAAGCTTCATGGGTGGGTGTCCGGAGTCGTGGGCAAACAAGTTTCAAGTGTAATCAAATGCGCTGAGTAGCCAAGCTGCAGCGCGGCATCGGCCCACCCTACCGTAGTGGGGGGCGGCAGGGCTTGCAGCCCTGCACCTGCAGAAGCAACGTCAACGTCAAAAGCCTGCATTCCGTGGGATGGCGGGGCACTGTGGGTTTGCGGGGACGCCGTGAACCCGTCCATGGGGGCTTGGTCGCCGCATCCATGCGGCTCACTGATCTGGTCCCCCAGCAGCGGACGCCAAGAAGCGATACTGAATCGTACTTGGAGGTCCCCTTATGTCTCGCGCCACCCGCCGTAGC
>NZ_JBXFWG010000103.1:0-4567 GCF_056854535.1 Stenotrophomonas sp. STEN054
CGGGGCAGGCCCGGGCGCTACCGGCAGGCGGGGGCCAACGGCCGCTGCATCGCCCGGGCAGGGCCCGGCGCTACCTGCATGCGGGATCCAACGGATGCTGCATCCGCCGGGCATGGCCCGGCGCTACCTGCATGCGGGATCCAACGGATGCTGCATCCGCCGGGCCTGGCCTGCTGGCTGTTGGTAGTGCCGGGCCCAGCCCGGCGCCCCCACAGAACACCAGTTCGGTGTGCAGCGGCAGATCCGCTTCCCAGCGTGCGCGGCCACCCAGGCCATCCAGCTCGACCAGCACGCCGGCGCCGACCACTTCAACGCCCAGGCGGCGCACCAGCGACAGCGCGGCACCCAGGGTGCCGCCGGTGGCCAGCACGTCATCGATGATGGCCACGCGCGCGCCGGCCGGCAGCGCGTCGGCATGCACTTCAATGCAGTCGCTGCGGTATTCCAGGGTGTATTCCTCGCGCAGCACCTTGCCAGGAAGCTTGCCCGGCTTGCGCACCGGCACGAAGCCCACGCCCAGTTCCAGCGCCATGGCGGCGCCCAGGATGAACCCACGCGATTCGATGCCGACAATGGCGTCCAGCTGCTGCCCGCGCCAGCGGTCGGCCATGGCCGTGATCGCGCCGCGGAAGTCTTCGCCGTGGGCAAGCAGCGGCATGATGTCCTTGAACAGGATGCCGGGCTTCGGGAAATCGGCGATATCGCGCAGGCGCGAGGCCCAGGCGGGGACGGCCACGGTGGCGTCGGTCATTGCAGCTACCAGCTTGTATGGCGGCATAGGGTAACCGGTTCGCCCCGGCCCTGCCCGTTCCCGGCACCACCGCGCCGCTGCGTTCCACCCATGGCCTCGCAGCATCACGCAGAAATCGCACACCAGTGCGATAATCGCCCTAACCGGTCATTCACCCCGCCTGCGTCATAAGCAGGCAGACGCCTGCCCGCCGCCATGGCCCGCAGCCGCCCGGGATGCCGACGGCCCCCGCCACGCCTGGCGCGTGCGGGGCTTTCCCGCCTCCGTGCGGGTTTTTCGCAATGAGGTTCATGCAACGTGGACGAGACGACGAAAGTTCCGGCCCTGTGCCGTGTGCTGGTGGTCCTGCTCGGCATCCTGGTGACCCTGTTCGGCCTGGCTCTGCTGGTCGGCGGTGTTCGCCTGGTAATGCTGGGGGGCAGTTGGTATTTCCTGCTGATGGGTGCGGTGTCGGCCGTCGCCGGCGTGCTGCTGGTGATGCGCCGGCCGAACGGTGCCCTACTGTACGGCCTGGCCTTCGTGGCCACGCTGGTGTGGGCGCTGGTGGATGGGGGCTGGGAGTTCTGGCCGCTGGTGTCGCGCCTGGTGATGCCGGCCGTGCTGGCTCTGCTGGTCGCACTGGCCTGGCCGGTACTGCGCCGCAGCCGCGGCCAGGTCGCCGGCCGTGGCGCCTACGGCGTGGCCGCGGTGCTGCTGGTTGGCCTGCTGGGCACGGCCTTCTCCGCCTTCCAGCCGCGCCCGGTGCAGACCGCACAGGGCATGACGCCGCCAGTGGTGCCGGTGGCCAAGGGCGCTGAACAGCGCGACTGGATGCACTGGGGCAACACCACCGCCGGCACCCGCTTCGCCGCGCTGGACCAGATCACCCCGGCCAACGTGAAGGAACTGCAGGTCGCCTGGACCGCGCACACCGGCGACGTGCCGGAAAGCAACGGCTTCGGTGCCGAGGACCAGAACACCCCGCTGCAGATCGGCGACACCCTGTACCTGTGCACCCCGCACAACCAGGTGATCGCCATCGACGCCGACTCCGGCAAGCAGCGCTGGGCCTTCGATCCCAAGGCGACCGCGCCGAACTGGCAGCGTTGCCGTGGCCTGGGCTACTTCGATGAGACCACCGCACCGGCAGCCGCAACGACGGCTGCGCCGGCACCCGCGCCGCAGCCGGCCACCGAGACCGCCAGCGCCGGCCCGGCCCTGTGCGAAAAGCGCATCCTGATGACCTCCATCGATGCCCGCCTGTTCGCGCTGGATGCGAAGACCGGTGCGCTGTGCCCGGACTTCGGCAGCAACGGCGTGGTCGACCTGAAGACCGGCATGGGCGAGATCAAGCCCGGCTTCTACACCCTCACCGCCGCGCCTCTGGTGGCCGGCGATCTGATCGTGGTCGGCGGCCGCGTGGCCGACAACATCGAAGTGGGTGAACCGTCCGGCGTGGTGCGTGCGTACAACGTGCGTACCGGCGCGCTGGCCTGGGTCTGGGACCTGTCGAAGGAGACCCCGGACGTGCCGCTGGATCCGTCGATCCACTACACGCGCGCCACGCCGAACGTGTGGACCTCGATGGCCTACGACCCGCAGCTGGGCCTGGTCTACCTGCCCACCGGCAACACCACGCCGGACCAGTGGGCCGGCGAGCGCACCCCGCAGGATGACAAGTACAGCTCGGCCGTGGTCGCGCTGGACGTCGCCACCGGCAAGGAGCGCTGGGTCTACCAGACCGTGCACCACGATCTGTGGGATTACGATCTGCCGGCGCAGCCGACCCTGACCGACGTGCCCGACGGAAAGGGCGGCACCTTGCCGGCCCTGCTGCAGATCACCAAGGCCGGGCAGATCTTCATGCTCAACCGCCAGACCGGCGTGCCGATCAGCGAAGTGCGCAACATCCCGGCACCGCAGGGCAATGCCGAAGGCGAACGCTATGCCGCGACCCAACCGCTGTCGGTGGGCCTGCCGCAGATCGGCGCGCAGACGCTGACCGAGTCGGACATGTGGGGCGCGACCCCGATCGACCAGATGTTGTGCCGCATCCAGTTCAAGCAGTTCCGCTACGACGGCATGTACACGCCGCCGGGCGAAGACCTCGCGCTGCAGTGGCCGGGTTCGCTGGGTGGCATGAACTGGGGCAGCGCCTCGGTCGACCCGACCACCGGCTACCTGTTCGTCAATGACATGCGCCTGGGCCTGTGGACCAAGCTGATCCCGCGTGCACAGATGACCAGCGGCGACGGTGGCGTGGAAATGGGTGCGGCTTCGCAGACGGGTACGCCGTACGGCTCGCTGCGCGATCGCTTCCTGTCCAAGCTGGGCATCCCCTGCCAGAAGCCGCCGTTCGGCACGATGTCGGCGATCAACCTCGCCACCCGCCAGCTGGTCTGGCAGGTGCCGGTGGGCACGGTGAAGGACACCGGGCCGATGGGCATCAAGATGGGCCTGCCGATTCCGATCGGCATGCCGACCCTGGGCGGTTCGCTGGCCACGCAGTCGGGCCTGCTGTTCTTCGCCGGTACGCAGGATTACTACCTGCGCGCCTACGACAGCCGCACCGGCGAGGAAGTGTGGAAGGCGCGCATGCCGGTCGGCAGCCAGGGCACGCCGATGACCTATGTCTCGCCGAAAACCGGTCGCCAGTACGTGGTGATTTCCGCCGGCGGCGCACGCCAGTCGCCGGACCGTGGCGACTATGTGATCGCCTACGCGCTGCCCGAGCGCAAATAAGCCGTGCCACGCGGTGCAGCCTGCATGGCTGCGCCGCGTGGGTACCGGTTGCCGGTTCCAGCGCTTACCATGCAAGGTCGAACCTGATGAAAGCTGCTGCCATGCCTGCCGTTCCTCCCAGCCGTCGTCCCAAGCGCCCGCCTGCGCCACCGCAGGATCGTGGCCTGGCCCATGAGCTGATGCAGCAGATCCAGGACAACCAGGGCGATCCGGATTTCATGACCTCGCTCGGCCGCGGCCTGGCCGTGCTGAGCGTGTTCTCGCAGCACCCACGCGAAGTGACGATGTCGCAGATCAGCACCGATACGGGCATCTCGCGCGCAGCGGTACGGCGCGTGCTGTACACGCTTGAAAAGCTCGGTTACGTCGGTGAACAGGGCCGTGGCTTCGTGCTGCTGCCGCGCGTGCTGGGCATGGGTGGTGCCTATGTCGCCTCGTCGTCGATGACCGCGGCGGCGCAGCCGGTGCTGGATGCCCTGCGCGATGACGTGCACGAATCCTGCTCGCTGGGCGTGCTCGACGGCGATGACATCCTGTACGTGGCGCGCGCGGAAACCGTGCGCATCATGTCGATCGGCCTGCGTGCGGGCAGCCGCCTGCCGGCGTATTGCACCTCGATGGGCCGCGTGCTGCTGTCGGCGCTGCCGCGCGACACGCTGGAAGGCTACCTGGAACGCAATCCGCTGCGGCCGCGCACCGAGCGCACGGTCACGCGCATGGACGATTTCCTCGACCTGCTGGAAAAGGTACGTCGCGAAGGCGTCTCGCTGGTCGACCAGGAACTGGAGATCGGCCTGCGCTCGATCGCCGTGCCGGTGCATTCGCGCAGCGGCGAGGTGGTGGCCGCGCTGAACATCGGCACCCAGGCGGGCCGCATCGGCCTGGGCGTGATGCAGACCCAGCTGCTGCCGCGCCTGCGCGAAGCCGCACAGCGGCTGGGTACGTTGTTGAATTGAGGCAAAGCCGCCGGGGGGGGGGGCCCCCCCCCCCCCCCCCCCCCCCGGAGGGGGCACCCCCCCCCCGCCCCGCGACGAAAAAAAAAAAAAAAACCCCCCACGAAAAAAAAAAAAAAAACCAGAGCAGACAAAAAAAAAA
>NZ_JBXFWG010000104.1:0-3616 GCF_056854535.1 Stenotrophomonas sp. STEN054
ATCTTTTCTCCCCACCTCCGGCCGCCCGTTGGTGGGGGGTATTAAATTTGGCTTTTTTTTTTGGGGCGGGGGGGGGGCCCCTGCGCAGGGGACGCTGCAAGTACGTCCATGTATGCTCGGTCGCCGCTTGCTCGTGTGCGCTGTCCTGCGCACACGGCAAGACCGGGGTTGGGCATCCTGCCCAACCCGCCCGTGGCATGCCTCGGGCCCATGCGGCTCACGCCCCTGCCCAGCGCACCCGCCCGGCCCCTGACCGTTTCCGTGTGCGTTCAGCCACGGAAAAGAAAAAATCAAATCAAAAGCGGGTCGCGCGCTGCGCGCACTCGCGGTGGGGTCGGATCCGTTTTCGTCAGGAAAACGGCTCCGACCCCTTCTTGTTTCCCTTCTACCCACCGCTTCTGAATCCAGTCGAGCAAGCGCGACGCCACGAAGCACGTCCATCCGTCATCGGTAAACCGTCGAGGGTGGGGCCGGAGGGGCAGGCAGGACCGTTGGCGCCATGGATGGCGCCATCGAGCCCCCAAGGACGGGTTTACGGCGTGTCCTGCCTGCCCCTCCCGCCCCGCCAAACACGCAGCAACCCAGAGCCATGAACCACGCCGTTGCTGTTGCCTTTGCCTGCGACCTGGCTTGAAACGGGTGCCGGGCAGCGCCCGGCCGGGTATCCTTCCTGTCTGATGTCCGACCTCGTTCATGCCAGCCGCGAAGCCCTCAGCGAAGGCGGCGCGCTCGCCTCGCACCTGGATGCCTTCAACCCGCGTCCCGCACAGCTGCGCCTGACCGAGGCCATCGCCGACGCGCTGCAGCAGCGCGACCTGCTGCTGGCCGAGGCTGGAACGGGCACCGGCAAGACCTTTGCCTATCTGGTGCCGGTGCTGCTGTCCGGCCTGCGCACCATCATCTCCACTGGCACCCGCGCGCTGCAGGACCAGCTCTACCACCGCGATCTGCCGCGCGTGCGCCAGGCGCTGGGCGTGGGCCTGCGCAGTGCGCTGCTGAAGGGCCGGGCCAACTACCTGTGCCGCTACCGCCTGCAGCAGGCGCGGGGCGAGCCGCGTTTTTCCAGCCCCGAACAGGCCGCGCAGTTCCAGCGCATCCTCGCCTGGTCCGGCCGCTCGCAGTTCGGTGATATCGCCGAACTGGACGGCCTGGCCGACGATTCGCCGCTGCTGCCGATGGTGACTTCCACCGTCGACAACTGCCTGGGCACCGACTGCCCGTTCTGGGATGACTGCTTCGTCGTGCACGCGCGGCAACGCGCGCAGGCTGCCGACGTGGTGGTGGTCAACCACCACCTGCTGCTGGCCGACCTGGCGCTCAAGCAGGATGGCTTTGGCGAGCTGCTGCCCGGTGCCCAGGCCTTCGTCATCGACGAGGCACACCAGCTGCCCGAACTTGCCGCGCAGTTCTTCGGCGAGGGCTTCGGCATGCGTCCGTGGCAGGAGCTGGCACGTGACTGCCTGACCGAGGCGCGTGGCGTCGGCGGTGCGCAGTCGGCGCTGCAGGAGCCGGTCGACCAGCTGCAGCAGGCGCTGCTGGCGCTGCGCCTGGCGATGGAAGGGCTGCCGTCACGCGGTACCCAGTGGCGTGCGTTGGCGATGCCGCAGGTGCGCGAGGGCTTCGATACGGCGATGAGCTGCCTGGTGGCGCTGGAACAGGCGCTGCAGCCGCTGCGTGAGGCCGCTGCGGGACTGGACGCTTGCCATGCACGTGCGCGCGAAGCGGTTTCGCGGTTGTCGCGCTGGCTGGGCGACGACGAGCCGACCCTGGATTTCGATATCGACCCGGCCGATGCGGCCAGTGCCGCCGACGTGCTCTGGTACGAACTCACCCCGCGCGGGTTCCGCTGCCAGCGCACGCCGATGGATGTGTCGGGACCGCTGCGCGAGCACCGCGAGCGCAGCCGTGCGGCGTGGATCTTCACCTCGGCCACGCTGACCGTGGGCGGTGGCTTCGACCACATCGCCACCCGCCTGGGCCTGGATGATCCGCACACGCTGGTCCAGCCCAGCCCGTTCAACTGGCCCGGGCAGGCGCTGTGCTACCTGCCCGAAGGCCTGCCTGATCCCGCCGCGCGTGGTTTCGGTACCGCGCTCATCCAGGCCCTGCGGCCGGTGCTGCAGGCATCGCAGGGCAGGGCGTTCCTGCTGTTCGCCTCGCATCGTGCGCTGCGCGAGGCCGCCGAGGCGCTGCGCGACGGGCCGTGGCCGCTGTTCGTGCAGGGCGAGGCGCCGCGCGCCACCTTGCTGCAGCGTTTCCGCGATTCCGGCAACGGCGTGCTGCTTGGCTCGGCCAGCTTCCGCGAGGGCGTGGACGTGGTGGGCGAGGCGCTGAGCGTGGTGGTCATCGACAAGCTGCCGTTCGCCGCGCCGGACGACCCGGTCTACGAGGCGCGGCTGGAGGCGATCCGCAGCCAGGGCGGTAATCCGTTCCGCGACGAACAGCTGCCGCAGGCGGTGATCGCCCTCAAGCAGGGCGTGGGCCGGCTGATCCGCAGCGAGACCGACCGCGGCGTGCTGGTGCTGTGCGACCCGCGCCTGCTCAACCGTGGCTATGGCCGGGTATTCCTCGATTCGCTGCCGCCGTTCCGCCGCACCCGCGCGCTGGCCGATGTGCAGGCCTTCTTTGCGCCACAATGGGCCCCCGTGGCCGACGACGCCGCCGCCCCGACCGTCCCGGCCCCCGCGCCGGGTCCCCAGCCGGCCCCCGGCGCCACGTTTCCCCTGTTCTGATTCCCTCCGATGAAACTGCTCGCCTTTGAAACCGCCACCGAAGCCTGTTCCGTTGCCCTGCATGTGGATGGGCAGGTGCTGGAGCGCTTCGAGATCGCCCCGCGCCGCCATGCCGAACTGAGCCTGCCGTGGGCCGAGGTGCTGCTGGCCGAGGCTGGCATCAGCCGCCGCCAGCTCGATGGCATCGCCCTCAGCCGCGGGCCGGGTGCGTTCACCGGCGTGCGCCTGGCGATTGCGATCGCGCAGGGCATCGCCCTGGCGCTGGACCGGCCGCTGCTGCCGGTGTCGACGCTGCAGGTACTGGCGCTGCGCGCGCCGGCCGAGGAAACCCAGATACTGTCGGCGATCGATGCGCGGATGGGTGAGTTGTACGTGGCGCGCTTCGAGCGCGTCGATGGCCTGCCGGTGGCCTGCGATGCCGAGCGCGTGTGCGCACCGGCGGCGGTGGCGTTGCCGGAGGGGCTGCAGGCCTACGGCATCGGCTCCGGTTTCGGCGCGGCCGGCGGTGCGCTGGTGGCGCAGCTGGGTGCGGGCCTGCGTGGTTTCGATGCAGCGGCATTGCCGCGCGCGTCGGACGTGCTGGCGCTGGCGGCGCCGGCGTTCGCGCGTGGCGAAGGCGTGGCGGCAGAGAAAGTCGAACCGGCATACCTGCGGGACAACGTCGCCCTGACCCTGCTCGAGCAGCAGGCCGCGCGCGAGGCGAAGGCGAAAGCCAACGGCTGAGCCCCTCGTGGCGGGGGGGGGGGGGCGGGGTTTGGGGGGGTTGGCCGGGGGGGGGGGGGGGGGGGGGGGCCGGGGAGGCAAACAGCAATCTATATAAGAGCCGCACAAACAACCACCCCACGCACCCCACCCCCCCCCCCCCCCCCCCCCCACACCCACCC
>NZ_JBXFWG010000105.1:0-3381 GCF_056854535.1 Stenotrophomonas sp. STEN054
CGTCGATTTTGTATCCCCTGGCGGGCGTGGAATGTGGGTCCGGGGGGGATTGCCGGGGCGCTACCAGCGCGGTATACCGTTCGCGCGGGCACTTGCCCGGCGAGCGCAGCAGCCTCAGCGCAGGTAATCGCCCTCCGCCATCCCCTCGGCCAGGTGATCCAGGAACGAGCTGATGCGCGCCGACACGGCGGTGTTGCGGTAGTACACCGCGTGGATCGGCTGGTAGACATCCAGCGTCTGCGCGGCCAGCACCGGCACCAGGGTGCCGGCGGCGCGATCACGGTCGGTGACGAAGTCGGACAGGCAGGTGATGCCCACGCCTTCCACCGCCAGCCGGCGCAGGGTCTCGCCGCTGGAGACAGCGATCTCCGGGCGCACCAGCAGCTGCCCGTCGGCATCACCCGGCAGTGGCCAACGGTTCAAGGATTCCGGTTCATTGAAACTCAACAGCGTGTGCTGGCCCAGCGCGGCCACGGTGGCCGGTTCGCCGTGCGCGGCCAGATAGGCCGGGCTGGCCACCAGCTGCAGCCGGCAGCGCCCCAGCGAACGCGCGTGCAGGGTCGAATCGGCCAGCGGGCCGATACGGATGGCCAGGTCGGTGCGCCGCTCCAGCAGGTCGATGTAGCGCTCGGAGCTGTTCAGTTCCAGCTGCACTTCCGGGTAGCGCGCGCGGTAGCTGGCCACCAGCGGCGCGATCACGTGCAGCACGAAGGGCATGGCCGCATCCACGCGCAGCCGCCCGGCCGGGCGCTCGCGGCGGGCGGCCATCTGCTCCTCGGCCGATTCCACCGCATCGATGATCGCCCTCGCGTGGCGCAGGTAGGCCTCACCCTCGGCGGTCAGGTGCAGGCGGCGGGTAGTGCGGGTCAGCAGGGTGGTGCCCAGCTTCTCTTCCAGCCGGCCCAGCGCGCGGCTGACGCCCGAGGGCGTGTGCCCCAGCTGCTCGGCGGCGGCACTGATCGAGCCGCTGTCGATGACCGCCAGGAAGGCCTGCATTTCGTCGAGGGTGGTCTTCATGGCGCCATTATTGACCAGCAGGCAAGAGTGATTGGCGTGAAGACCGGTTTTTCGGCAAAGGTGCGCCGCGCACACTGCGCCCCTTCCTTCCCTCCGGAGCCTGCCATGACCCGTGGCATTCCCCTCGCCCTGCTGGCGCTGACCCTCGGCGCCTTCGCCATCGGCACCACTGAATTCGTCATCGTCGGCCTCATTCCGACCATCGCCGCCGACCTGCACGTCAGCCTGCCCTCGGCCGGCCTGCTGGTCTCGCTGTATGCCCTGGGCGTGGCCATCGGCGCGCCGGTGCTGACCGCACTGACCGGCCGCGTGCCGCGCAAGCAGCTGCTGGTCGCGCTGATGCTGATGTTCACCCTCGGCAACGTCATCGCGTGGATGGCACCGGGCTACACCTCGCTGATCGTCGCCCGCATCCTCACCGGCCTGGCCCATGGCGTCTTCTTCTCCATCGGCTCGATCATCGCCACCGCGGTGGTGCCGAAGGAAAAGGCCGCCAGCGCGATCGCCATCATGTTCACCGGCCTGACCGTGGCGCTGGTGACCGGCGTGCCGCTGGGCACCTTCATCGGCCAGCACCTGGGTTGGCGTGCGACCTTCCTGGCCGTGGCCGGCCTTGGCGTGGTGGCCCTGCTGGGTGCGCTGCTGTTCGTGCCGCGCAACGTGCCGCAGAGCGCGCCGGCCAGCTTCCGCCAGCAGCTGGGCGTGCTGGCCCAGCCGCGCCTGCTGCTGGTCTATGCGATGACCGCGCTGGGCTATGGCGGTACGTTCCTGGCCTTCACCTACCTGGCGCCGATCCTGCAGGACGTCACCGGTTTCTCGGCCAATGCGGTCAGCCTAGTGCTGCTGGTGTATGGCGTGTCGGTGGCGATCGGCAACCTGTGGGGCGGCCGCCTGGCCGACCGCGTTGGCCCGGTGCCGGCACTGAAGCGCATCTTCGCGCTGCTGGCCATCGTGCTGTTCGTGCTCACCTTCACCGCCTACAACACCTGGCTGATGCTGCTGACCGTGCTGGCCCTGGGCGCGGTGGCGTTCGGCAACGTGCCGGGGCTGCAGGTGTATGTGGTCAAGCAGGCGCAGCGTTACGCGCCGCAGGCCACTGATGTGGCGTCGGGCCTGAACATCGCCGCGTTCAACATCGGCATCGCCCTCGGCGCCTCGCTGGGCGGCCTGGTGGTGGAGCACATCGGCCTGATGCACACGCCGTGGCTGGGCGCACTGGTGGTCGTGCTGGCCTACGCGCTCACCGTGCTCAGCGGGCGCCTGGATCGCCGCGATGGTATCGACCAGCGTGCCGAGGGCATCACCGTGACCGCCCACTGACCGGCAACGCAATGCACCGTTGCCGGCATGCACACGGTCCCTGACCTACCCTTCCTGTTCACTCCTTTCCCCCCGTTGGAGCTTCCCATGACTGTCCCCGCCTTTGGTCTTGGCACCTTCCGCCTGAAAGACCAGACCGTGATCGATTCCGTCCGCAATGCGCTGGACGTCGGTTACCGCGCCATCGATACCGCGCAGATCTACGGCAATGAAGCCGAGGTCGGCCAGGCCATCGCCGAATCCGGCGTACCGCGCGACGATATCTACCTGACCACCAAGGTGTGGATCACCGAGTTCAAGCGCGATGCGCTGCTGGCCAGCCTGCGCACCAGCCTGGAAAAGCTGCGCACCGACCATGTCGAGCTGACCCTGATCCACTGGCCCTCGCCGAATGACCAGGTGGACGTGCCGATGGAGGAATACCTGCCGGCGCTGGCCGAGGCCAAGGCGCAGGGCCTGACCCGCGAGATCGGTATCTCCAACTTCACCATCGCCCAGACCCGCAAGGCGATCGAGATCCTCGGTGCCGATGCCATCGCCACCAACCAGATCGAGATCCACCCGTACCTGCAGAACCGCCTGCTGGTGCAGTTCCTGCAGGACAACGGCATCGCCATCACCGCCTACATGAGCCTGGCCTACGGCGAAGTGCTGAAGGACCCGGTGATCCAGGCCATCGCCGGCCGCCACCAGGCCACCCCGGCACAGGTCGCACTGGCCTGGGCGCTGCAGCAGGGTTTTGCGGTCATCCCGTCGTCGACCAAGCGCGAGAACCTGGCCGGCAACCTGGAAGCGGCGGCGATCCGCCTGACCGACGACGACATGGCGCAGATCGCCACGCTTGATCGCGGCCAGCGTCTGGCCAATCCGGAAGGCATCGCCCCGGCCTGGGATTGAGGAACGGCCGCCGGGGCAGGCCCCGCGCGCCCCGGGGCCCCGCACCGGGGGCGGCCGCCATATCCGCCACCCGGGCCCCACCGGACGGTCGGCTGCACGGGGGGCCACTGCGGACGGCATCGTCCGCTGGTTCACCCACCGTTATCC
>NZ_JBXFWG010000106.1:0-2952 GCF_056854535.1 Stenotrophomonas sp. STEN054
GTCCGGTTGAGGGGGCGTGGGCCGCATGGATGCGGCGACCGAGCTTACATGGACGTACTTGCAGCGTCCCCCTCAACCGGCCCCACCCCGCCATCCCCCAGGGACCCAGCTTTTGACGTTGCTCCGGCTTCGGCCGTTGATTCGGCGGGTGCAGGGCTGCAAGCCCTGCAACAAAACCCTCCTTGACCGTAGCCCGTCCGCGCCCGGAGAATTACCGGATTAATTCTCATTTGCTGTTGCGCAGGATGCGGGCGGCAGCCTCGACGGCCTCTCTCCCCGATGTTCAAGAACGTCCTGTTCCAACTGCACTGGCTGCTGGGCATCACGGCCGGCACCATCCTGGCGATCATGGGCCTCAGCGGCGCCACGCTGTCCTTCGAGGACGAGCTGCTGCGTGCTGCCAACCCCGGCTTCGCCGCCATCGCCGAACACCACGACGACGGCCAGCAGCCGCTCGCCCTGAGCGAACTGGTGCCGCTGCTGCAGGCCGGCAGCGAGCGCCCGCTGCAACGCCTGCGGGTGGACGCCACCGGCCAGCGCCCCTCGGTGGCGCGCTTCGCCGGCGGCAAGGACCATTGGGTCTACTTCAACCCCTACAACGGCGAACGCTTCAGCCACCTGCGTGGCCAGGCGTTCTTCGATTTCGTCGAAGACCTGCACCGGCACCTCGCGGCGGGTGAACGCGGCAAGGTCGTCGTCGGCAGCTGCGCCATCGCCCTGCTGTTCTTCGCCCTGTCCGGCCTGTACCTGCGCTGGCCGCGCCGCTGGTGGCACTGGCGCAGCTGGCTGGCGGTGGAATGGAAACGCAGCGGCCGCGGCTTCCTGTGGAGCCTGCACTCTGTGATCGGCACCTGGGTGCTGCTGATCTACCTGATGAGCGCGCTGACCGGCCTGTGGTGGTCGTTCGACTGGTACCGCAGTGCGGCCAACACCGTGCTGGGCGTGCGCCCGCCGGCCAAACACAAGGTCGCGCCCGATGCCGTGCTCGACCTCCAGCATGTCGAGGACACGCTGTACGCACGGCCCGGCGTGCGCAGCGGCTACATCGACCTGCGCCTGCCGGAAAAGCCCGGCCAGGTGCTGAACGTGCGGGTGATGTCCGGTGACCCGGCCCTGCGCGGCGGCAGCCATGATCGTGCGCAGGATCTGCTGCAGCTGGACCCGGCCAGCGGCGCGGTGCTGGATGCACGCCCCTACGCGCGCCAAGGCACCGGCGGCAAGCTGGCCACCAGCGTGTTCGCGCTGCACTCGGGCAGCTACTTCGGCCTGCCAGGCCGCGTGGTGGTGATGCTCAGCAGCCTGGCCATGTGCCTGTTCTTCATCACCGGCTGGATGCTGTACCTGGACCGCAGGCGCAGCCAGCGCGCGGCACGTGAGCTGCGGCGGACCCTGCCCGCCGCACGGGAAAGCGGCGGCGAAGGTACGCCGTGGCGGGTGATCCATGCCAGCCAGAGCGGCCTGGCCGAACAGCTGGCCTGGCGTGCGGCAGCGCAGCTGCAGGCCGCCGGCCACCCGGTGCAGGTGCTGCCACTGGCGCGGGTAACGGCCGCGCTGCTGCAGGACAGCCCGCAGGCCCTGTTCGTGCTCAGCACCTTTGGCGATGGCGAGCCGCCGGACAACGCCCGTCGTGCCGCTCGCCAGCTGCTGGCACAGCGCGTGGATCTTTCCGGCCTGCGTCACGGCGTGCTGGCGCTGGGCGATCGGCAGTATCGGCATTACTGCGCGTTCGGCGCCGCGGTCGACACGTGGCTGGCCGGCAACGGTGCGCAGACCCTGTTCCCGCGCATCGACGTGGACGCTGCCTCGGTAGTGGCACTGCGCCAGTGGCAACGCGAACTGGGCGCGCTGACCGGCATCGTCACCGATGACAGCGTGCTGCCGCCGGCCACGCAGATGCATGACTGGCAGCTGCTCGCACGCGAAGAACTGAACCGGGGCAGCTTGGGTGGCGCGATCTGGAAGATCCGCCTGGTGCCGCCGGCCGGCACGACCTGGCAGGCCGGCGACATTCTGCACATCGCACCGCGCAACAGCGCGCAGCACACCGCGGCGGTGCTGCAGGCGTACGGGCTGGACCCGCTGCAGCCGCTGCTGCTGGACGGCACGACCCGCACGCTGCTGGAACTGGCAGGGGAACGCGTGCTGCCCGATGAACAGGCCGCGCTGCCGGTACAGGACGCCGCGCTGTGGCTGGCCGGACTGCCGGAGCTGCCAGGTCGGGAGTATTCGATCGCCTCGTGCGCCACCGATGGCACGGTGGAACTGGTGGTGCGCCTGGTGCACGACGCCGCGGGACGCGCGGGCGTGGGTTCGGGCTGGCTGTCGCTGCATGCACCGCTGGGCAGCCGCATCGCCGCGCGCGTACACCGCAACCCGGGCTTCCATCGCCAGGAGGGCGCGCCGATGGTGCTGGTCGGCAACGGCACCGGCATCGCCGGCCTGCGCAGCCTGCTGCGCGAAGCCGCGCAGCACGAGCAGCGTGGCCATTGGCTGCTGTTTGGCGAACGCCAGCGCGCGCACGACCAGTTGTTCGCCGAGGAGATCGCGCAGTGGCAGGCCGAGGGCCATCTGGCCCGCGTGGACCTGGCGTTCTCGCGCGATGCCGACGGCGGCGGCTACGTGCAGCACCGCCTGCAGGCTGCTGCGGCGGAACTGCAGGCGTGGTTGGAGCGCGGCGCGGTCATCCACGTGTGCGGTTCGCTGCAGGGCATGGCCGAGGGTGTTGACCAGGTCCTGCGTGCCGCACTGGGCGATGACGAAGTGGAGACGCTGCTGGAGAACGGGCGCTACCGCCGCGACGTGTATTGAGTTCGGTCGCCGGGCATGGTCCGGCGCTACCCGTCATTGCGTTCAACGGTAGCGCCGGGCCAAGCCCGGCGAAGGCGAACAGGCCATCACCCGGCCACCCCCGGGCGCCCCAACGGCTACACGCGGAAAGCCGACCCCCCATCG
>NZ_JBXFWG010000107.1:0-2935 GCF_056854535.1 Stenotrophomonas sp. STEN054
ACCACTTTTTTTTCACCCAGACCCCGGCAAACGACAGGAGCGCTAGTCTCGTGGGCTCGGAGATGTGTATAAGAGACAGGAACACCATCGGTAGCGCCGCGCCATGCCCGGCGGCCTCCTGGGCCGCGCGTCGCGCTCGCCGGGCATGGCCCGGCGCTACCGCAGCTGGCGCTTCAGCGTGGCATCGAGGGTGATCGGCCGGTCCCAGTGCTCGTAGCTGGCCACGATGGCGTGGCGCACGGCGCGGACATGCAGGTTGTCCGGCTTCACCGGCATGCGCGTGACCACCGCCTCCCAGCCCCCTTCCGGGTTCTGGCTGAAGGCGCGCACGCTGTCGCGGCAGGTCTGGCCGCTGGCCTTGGCCCAGAAGCAGGCGAAGTAGATATCGCCGGCCTGCCAGCCGTGGGTGGTGAACAGCGCGCTGATGTACCCGCGCGGCACGTTGGCGTAGCGCGACACCTCGTCAAGGAAGGCATCGGGGTAGCGCTCAGCGTAGTGATTGATGTCCTGCAGCTGGGCATCCAGCCAGCGGTCACCGGTTTCAACCGTGTAGGCCGCCGAACGTTCGGCGGTCTGCTGGGCCAGCACGGTGGCCGGCGCCAGCAGCAGGAGCGACAGCAGCAGGAGCGAGCACATCTGGATCGGGACACGGTTCATGCCCCGATTCTGCCGCAGCCGCCGGGTCCTGTCAGGCCGCTGCAGCGGCCTTGGCCTCGATCGTGGCCAGCGCGGCCGGCCAATCCCAGGCGGTATCGGCGGTGACCATGCGCGGTTCGTCGTCGGCCACGCCATGCTGGGTTTCGTGTGCCCAGGTGACCGCGTACGGGGTGTGGATGCCCCAGCCGCCGAGGGTGACCACCGGCTCGATATCCGAGCGCAGCGAGTTGCCGACCATCACGAACTGCTGCATCGGCAGATCGAATTCGGACAGCACGCGGGCGTAGGTTTCCGGATCCTTCTCGGAGACGATCTCGATGCGCGGGAACAGCTCGTGCAGCTTGGCCACCTTGATCTTGGCCTCCTGGTGGAACAGGTCGCCCTTGGTGATCAGCACCACCGGGTACTGCTCGGCGATGGTTGCCACCGATTCGCGCACGCCGTCGATCAGGTCGACCGGGTGGCGCAGGGTTTCATGGCCGATATCCAGCATGCGCTGGATGTCCTTGGCGTCGATGCGCTGGCCGGTGATGTCGATGGCCGCTTCGATCATCGACAGGACCATGCCCTTCACCCCATAGCCGAACACGGCCAGGTTGCGCTGCTGCACTTCCAGAAGGTGGCGGGCGGTCTGGGTGTCGTGCACGTCGACGTAGCGCGACAGCAGGTCCAGGTAGTCCTGCTCGGCCTTGCGGTAATAGTCCTCGCTCTTCCACAGCGTGTCGTCACCGTCAAAACCGACCAGGCCGATGGCGCGCGAGCGCGCAGGCGTGGAGGCGTTCATCCGACAAGGATACAGGGGTGCGGAGGGCAACAAAAACCCGGGCGGCCTTCGCCGCCCGGGCCCCATGCACCGGTTGCCCCGAACACAACCGGATTCATTCAACCGGTTTCATTCAACGGCGATCAGTTGCCGCCGCCGGCACCTGCACCCGCCCCGGCCTGCTGGGCAGCCACGAAGGCCTTGTACTCATCAGCGCTGAGCTCGCCGTCCTTGTTGGTGTCGGCCTGGTCGAACACCTGGGCCAGGCCCGCGTTCACCTGTGCCTCGGACTTGCTGATGGTGCCGTTGCCATCGGTATCGATGCTGGCCCAGGTCTGGCCGCCGCCACTGGCCTGTGCCTGCGCCGACGCAGCCGCACTGGAGGCCTGGTCAGCCGCCTGGCCCGCCTGGGCTGCCGACTGCTGGGCCTGCGCCGCCTGATTCTGTGCCTGGGCTGCCTGCTGCTGGGCGCTCTGCGCCATGGCTGGGACGGCCAGCACACTACCGGCGGCAACGATCAGGGCGAGCAGGGGCTTGCGGTTGCGAATAGTCATCAGGTGGATCTCCTCTGGGTGGTGGAGCGCGGGGTGTTGTCTCCGCACGGCACCTACCCTGCCACCGCGTTTCTGAATCGATTTTGCGCCGCGACCGCCGTGCATACATCCCATTAACCACTCGAAATGGCGCATGGTTTACTGCGGTGGTTAGGGCAAAGTGAGCGGTCCATAAGGCGCACATTCAACGCAGCCGGATTTAACCGGTACGCAACGAAAAACCTGCGTCAATCGACGTTCCGCGTGGATGACCGCGAACTGAACAAGACCCATCCGAGTGCAACACCGGAGAGCGCGCCGGCGATTTCCAGCACCACGCGGCTGCCGAGTTCGTTGGGGTCGTGGATGGTGGAGAGGAAGATGCGCGCATACAGCGGCGACTCCAGCCGGACGATGCCCATGTAGAACAGCTTCCACATGTCGATGCCGGCGGAGATGGCGACGGAGAACACGCAGGCCCAGCCAATGGCATGGCCCATCGACCAGCGCAACACGCGGCACAGGTGATGCCAGAGGAAGTACACCAGCAGCCCGACCAGCAGGGCGATGGCACCGGCTTCGAAGGAGCCGAGCAGGCCGAAGTGCAGGGGAAGGTTCATGCAGGTGGGCAGTTGGGAGGCGGTAGTGAGTGTAAGGGTATTGGCAGGGCTTGCAGCCCTGCACCTGCAGAAGCAACAGCAAGACCCTGCATTCCGTGGGATGGCGGGGCACTGTGGGTTTGCGGGGACGCCGTAAATCCGTCCATGGAGGCTTGGTCGCCGCATGCTCGTGTGCGCTGTCCTGCGCACACGGCAAGACCGGGGTTGGGCGTCCTGCCCAACCCGCCCGAGGCATGCCTCGGGCCCATGCGGCTCACACCCCAAACCCACAGTGCCCCGCCTCTGACAGATTCCGGCGACTGTTGGTGGGTGCCGACCGTTGGTCGGCACATCTGTCAGATATCGAATGAATTCATCCGTGC
>NZ_JBXFWG010000108.1:0-2747 GCF_056854535.1 Stenotrophomonas sp. STEN054
TCCGGCGTCGGCAGCGTCAGATGTGTATAAGAGACAGGTGGGTTGACGACCCCGTGCCGCTTACGGCAGGCCGGCCAGCCAGTCGTCGTCGGAACCTTCGTTCACATCGGCGAACAGCGGGGTGGAGAAGTAGCGTTCACCGGTGTCCGGCAGCATCGCCAGGATCACCGCGCCCGGCTCGGCGCGGGCGGCCACGTCCAGCGCGCTGGCGAGCGTCGCGCCAGCGGAGATGCCGACGAAGATGCCTTCCTCTGCCGCCAGGCGGCGCGCGGTGGCGATGGCGCGGTCGTCCTCGACGGTGAGCAGTTCATCGACCACGTCGCGGTTGAGCACGTCCGGCACGAAGTCCGGGGTCCAGCCCTGGATCTTGTGCGGCTTCCAGTCATCGCCCTTCAGCAGGGCGGCGCCGGCCGGTTCGGTGGCGACAATGCGGGTCTGCGGGCGGGCGACCTTCAACACTTCGCCGACGCCGGTGAGGGTGCCGCCGGTGCCCCAGCCGCTGACAAAGTAGTCCAGGCGCTTGCCGGCGAAGTCACGCAGGATCTCCGCCGCGGTGGTGTTGCGGTGGTAGGCCGGGTTGGCCGGGTTGGCGAACTGGCTGGCGAGGAACCAGCCGTGCTCTTCGGCCAGTTCGCGCGCCCTGCGCACCATGCCGCTGCCACGCTCGGCGGCCGGGGTCAGGATCACCTTGGCGCCATAGGCGCGCATCAGCTTGCGGCGCTCCACCGAGAAGGTCTCGACCATGGTGGCGACGAACTTGTAGCCGCGCGCGGCGGCGACCATCGCCAGGGCCACGCCGGTGTTGCCCGAAGTGGCCTCCACGATCGTGTCGCCGGGCTGGAGCAGGCCGCGTTCTTCGGCGTCGAGGATGATGGCCAGCGCCAGGCGGTCCTTCACCGAGCCGCCCGGGTTGAACGACTCGACCTTGGCGTACACGGTGACGCCCTGCGGGGCCAGGCGCTGCAGTTTGACGATGGGGGTGTTGCCGACGGTGTCGAGGATGGAGTCGTACAGGGCCATGGAAGCGCTCCGGAAGCGGGCCGCGCCGGGGACCGGCGGGCGGAAGGGGGAGGCTGGCCGTTCAGGCCAGCGGCTGCCGGCTGACCGTAGCGCCGGCTTATGACGCCCGGAAATGACCAGATGCCTTTCTTAAACAACGTTTGGTTATAAGCTGGTGATGGCAATAGACCCTAGAGTGGACCTCCGCCCCCCGCGCCCCCGCCCGCCATGACGCTCACCCAGCTGCGCTACCTGGTCGCCATCGCCGACGCCGAGATGAACATCACGCTCGCGGCCTCGCGCGTGCACGCCACCCAGCCAGGCTTGTCCAAGCAGCTCAAGCAGCTGGAGGACGAGCTGGGTTTCCTGCTGTTCGTGCGCAAGGGGCGCAGCCTGGAATCGGTCACCCCGGCCGGTACCGAAGTGATCTCCCGCGCCCGCGCGGTGCTGGCCGAGGCCAACAACATCCGCACCTACGCCGCCAACCAGCGGCGCGAAAGCCAGGGCCAGCTGATCCTGACCACCACCCACACCCAGGCGCGCTTCGTGCTGCCGCCGGCGGTGGCGGCGATCAAGCAGGCCTACCCGCAGGTGAGCGTGCACCTGCAGCAGGCAGGTGAGGCCGATGCGCTGGACCGCCTCAACCAGGGTGATGCCGATATCGCGATCATCAGCACGGCCGGTGGCGAACCGACCGATGGCATCGCCGTGCCGCTGTTCCGCTGGCGGCGGCTGGTGGTGGTGCCCAAGGGCCACCCGCTGGACCGCGCCGGCCGCGCGCCGGACCTGGCCGCGCTGTCCCGCCAGCCACTGATCAGCTACGAATCCTCCACCCGCCCCAATTCCTCGCTGCAGCGTGCTTTCGCAGCCAACGGCCTGGTGCCGGACCTGGCGTTGACCGCGCTGGATGCGGACCTGATCAAGACCTATGTGCGCACCGGCCTCGGTGTCGGCCTGCTGGCCGAGATGGCCGTGAGTGCAAACGACGAAGACCTGCGCGCGTGGCCGGCGCCGGAGCCGATCACCGAGTGCATCGCGTGGGCGGTGCTGCCGCGCGACCGGGTGCTGCGTGATTACGCGCTGGAACTGGTCCATGTGCTGGCACCGCAGATTGATCCGCGCGACCTGCGGCGGGTGCTGGATGGCAACCAGGCGGCTGCGTGGCCGGTGCCGCCGACGTGGGAGTCGCTGACCCAGACCATCACGGTGTAGGGTTGGTCGAGCAGGGCTGCGCCCTGCACCTGCTCAAGGCAACGGCCAAAGCCAAAGCCAGAGCGGCATTCCGTGGGATGGCGGGCCACTGTGGGTTTGCGGGGACGCCGTAAACCCGTCCATGGGGGCTTGGTCGCCGCATCCATGCGGTTCACACCCCGCAAACCCACAGTGCCCCGCCTTCGACAGGCTCACGCGGCTGTGGGTAACGGCGACTGTTGTTCCACGCGGCTCTGGTAGGTGACGACCGTTGGTCGGCATATCTGTCAGCTATCGAAATTCTTCTGGGGTCAGAGCTCGGCCAGTAGAGCCACGCCATGCGTGGATGAAATCTGTCGGATATCGAATGAATTCATCCGTGCCGACCAACGGTCGGCACCCACCATCAGCAGCACGTTCCAACAGATCGCAGGAAACTGTCGAAGGCGGGGTGGGTCCGGTTGAGGGGGCGTGAGCGCCATGGATGGCGCGACCGAGGCTGCATGGACGTATTCACGCCGTGCCCCTCTACGGGCCCCCCCCCGCCGACCCCCGTG
>NZ_JBXFWG010000109.1:0-1254 GCF_056854535.1 Stenotrophomonas sp. STEN054
CTGATCTGGTCCCCCAGCAGCGGACGCCAAGAAGCGATACTGAATCGTACTTGGAGGTCCCCTTATGTCTCGCGCCACCCGCCGTAGCTACACCGATGAGTTCAAACACCAGGCCGTTGAGTTGGCCCAGGCCCTGGGGCCGGCAGCAGCTGCTCGGCAGCTGGAGATGTCGGTCAAGACGTTGGCCAATTGGCTTGATGCAGTCCGTGCCGGCCAGTCGTTAAGTTCAGAGGCCCGCAGGCCCGCCACTGACCTGGAGAGCGAGCTCAGCCGGCTTCGAGCAGAAAACGCCACGTTGCGGATGGAGCGTGAAATCCTAAAAAAAGCGGCGGCGTTCTTTGCCAAAGAGTCCAAGTGAGATACGCCTTCGTCGCCAGCCAGAGGACTTTCTATCCCACCAGGCTGCTGTGCCGGGTGCTGGGCGTTTCTGTGTCAGGCTTTCATGACTACCTGAGCCGACTGTCTGCTGAAGCGAGCGATGCAGATGCCGACCTTCGTTCGGAGATCCGGGCGGTCTACAAGGCTAGCAGGAGCACCTATGGGCGACGCCGGATGGTCAAGGCAATGCGCGCGGCAAACCACGAGGTGGGGCCCAAGCGTGTAGCGCGGCTGATGGCCGAGGAGCGTATTCGAGGCAAATGCAAAGGTGGCTATCGACGCAGATCAGCTGGTGGATCGGACCAATTGGCGGCCAATCTTCTGGATCGACAATTCGTACCAGGTGCCGGCCCCACCGCCTGGGTTGGAGACATCACCTACATCCCAACCCTGCAGGGCTGGGTGTATTTGGCCACAGTCATCAGCATCCAGACCCGCCAGGTGTTGGGCTATAGCGTGTCCGACCGGATGACTGAGGACTTGGTGGTTAAGGCATTTGCCAATGCTTGGTCTCTCAACCCTCAGAAGCCTGGCCTGATCTTCCATTCAGACCGAGGTGGGCAGTACTGGGGCAATGAGTATCGCCAGTTGCTGCAGTCTCATGGCGTGGTTCAAAGCATGAGCCGGCCAGGCAACTGCTGGGACAATGCGGTGGCAGAGAGCTTCTTCGCTTCCTTCAAGAACGAAGAGGCAGACAAGACATACCCGACCCGGAAGGACGCCAGCCAATCCATCGCCGCCTACATCCACGGCTTCTACAATCCAACCCGGCTACACTCGGCACTGAGCTACAAATCGCCCAACGACTACGCCCGGCAGCTTGCGGCTGCCGCCTGAACACGGCTTCATGGCGTCCGTTTTTAGGGGGCCAGATCA
>NZ_JBXFWG010000110.1:0-1218 GCF_056854535.1 Stenotrophomonas sp. STEN054
CATGGCTTGTATGTTCCTCCCGGCTCCCACGAGGTATGTAGGAGCCAGGGTGGAGGGACCGTCAACATGTTATCTGCGGGTACCAGCCGACAGACGAGTCGAGCGATCCCCATCCCGCACCTCAACGTCGATAAGGGATCTAGCGGCCTTTTTAGGACCGCCGATGTAGGCAAGCCAACGTGGTGCGGTACCACCCCAGCCCCTCAACAATAGCTGGGAGTTGCGCAGATGTCAGATCGTTTTGCTGTCGGTATTGATGCCGATTCACGGACCCTGGTGGTGGCCTACCACGGCACCAAGGGTAGCTTCCGGATCGCAAATTCAGCCTCGACCATCAACAAATGGCTGTCCAGCCTGCCGACAAAGTCCCGTATTGGCGTCGAGGCAACCAATCGCTACCACGAGCTTGTGGCTCAAGCTGCCCAAAGGGCCGGTCACGCGGTCTTTGTGCTTAACCCGCGCGACATCAAGCATTACGCCAAGGGTGTGGCTTGCCGCGGCAAGACCGACTCGGGCGACGCCCAGGTCATTGCGCGTTACGTCGCCAAGGAGGCCGACAATCTGCACGAGCATGTCGCCCGTTCGCCTGCGCAGGAGCAGCTGCACGTGCTTCTTCAGCAGCGCGACAGCCTGGTGCGGAACAGGGCAACGCTCCGCCTCTCTTTGGGTGACGATGCAGCTGACTCAACCATCTTCGGGCGCATTTTCAGAGGCTTGAAAGAAGCTATTGCGATGTTGGACCGGGAAATCCAGCGACTCTGCAGCAGCGGCGAGCAACGCGATCTGTATCGACGGATCATGACCATTCCGGGGGTCGGTCCGACGGTGGCTGCCTTCGTCACCCATCACATCACCCGCTGGCCGCTGGCCAGCTCAGACGCCTGGGTGGCCTGCACTGGCCTGGATCCGCGACCAAACGAATCCGGCGCACGAATCGGCCGACGTCGCTTGTCCAAGCGAGGCAACGCCAGCCTGCGCCAAATGCTCTACATGGCCGCCATGGGCCTGACCCGATCAAAAGGCGGCAAACCCCTCTACCTCGCCATCCGCGAGCGCGGGCACAGCAGCACTGCCAGCTTCAACATCTTGGCCAGAAAGCTGGCCCGGATCGCCTGGGGCGTCTTTAAGAGTGGCCAGAACTTCGACCCGACCATGCTGAAAGTCGGTCAAGCCCGCTTCCAGCAGGCTTGACCACGAACATAGGATCTCGACTCTACA
>NZ_JBXFWG010000111.1:0-952 GCF_056854535.1 Stenotrophomonas sp. STEN054
TCGCGCAGGAAGCTCTGCCAGTCTTCGCTGGTGAACTGGGTTCCCTGGTCGGAGTGAAGCAGAAGCCCGGGGCTTGGTTTGCGCCGCCACACTGCAGCCAATAGCGCCTGCAAAACCAGGTCCGTATGTTGAGTTGGCCGGGTTGCCCATCCAACGACTTGGCGCGAAAACAGATCAAGCACTACCGCCAAGTACAGGAAGCCGTCATACGTGCGGATGTAGGTGATGTCCGTGACCCACGCGCGATTGGGTTCGCTGACCTTGAACCCGCGAGCCAGAACGTTCTTGGCGACTGATCCAACAGGGCCGCTCAAAGGGCGTGGTCGCCGACCGTAGCCGACCATTGCCCGCAGCCCCTCGCTCTTCATCAAGCGTGCCACGCGATGACGACTACACGTCTCGCCAAGCTCGCGCAGATCTGTGGTCACTTTGCGGTGGCCATACACGGAGCCGCTTTCCAGCCAGCTGTGCTTGATCAGGCCAAGCAATCGCCGATCGTCCTTGTCGCGAGCGCTTGCCGGCTCTTTTAGCCAGGCGTAGTAGCCACTGCGATGGACGCCAAGTACTCGACACATCGCCGCGAGACCGAACTCATCTGCGTGTTGCTTCATGAAGGCGTACTTTGCTCTTATCCCTTTGCAAAGTACGCGGCGGCTTTTTTTAGGATGTCTCGCTCTTCAGTGACCCGGCGTAGCTCAGCCTTGAGGCGGCGTACTTCCGCGTTCTGGTCCTGCTCAACACGCCGTCCAACATCGCCTTTGCCTTGTTGCCGCTTCCAGCTGTAAAGGCTGTGGATCGACACGCCCAGTCGCTCGGCAACCTCCGCTACCGGACGGCCGTACTCAACGATCTGTCGGACCGCCTCGATCTTGAACTCATCGGTGTACCGCTTCGTGCTCATAATCACCTCCGCCTAAGCCATAGTTTATGGCTGCGAGGTGTCTACGGAACC
>NZ_JBXFWG010000112.1:0-839 GCF_056854535.1 Stenotrophomonas sp. STEN054
CCCCCCCCCGCCCCCCCCCCGCCCCCCCCCCCCCCCCCCCCCCCCCCCCCCCCCCCCCCCCCCCGGCGCAAATAACGACCTTCCGTCTATGCCTCCCCGGCAAACTGGTCGTTGGCATTCGCGATATGGAGCGATAGCTCAGTCCAAGAGCACCGCGGTTGCTGGCTCCTCGGTAGGTCGTGAAAGTGCCGAGGAGGCGCTAACGGAGGCGCTTGAACAATGCGGTGTGGAGGGGGCTAGGGACTGCGAGATATTGTTGACATATTCGAATCAATGTGCAGCCTCGGTGATTCCCAAGGTCGAGGGACCAGGCTCCCGCACGGGCCTTGCTGCGGGCAAGACGATTAGGCAGGCGAAGAAGAACGCTGAAGGTCTATGTAAAGCCCCAAAGGGCGGCAAGTGCGAAGTCTTCTATTCTGCTTGCAGCAACCCATTTTTCGAAAATTTTTGATTATCTGTATCACGCGTTGACTGGGCGCAGTCACCGGTTCGCCGGCAGTTCAACTTTCCAGTTCCGCGAGAGGCGGCATTAGGGCAGCGGTGCCCATGTGGATCCGGATGGCGATGTCAATACGGCAAGCTAGGCGCTGCAACGCGGCGGGACGGGCCTCATCCTCATCACGCTTATTCTGACCGGGCCGCCAATTGCGGCGACGTTCGTCCAAAGAACATTAGGCAGCTTCATGGCATAATCGCAGATAGGTGGCAGCGCGGTTCCTGCTTCGCCTTGAATCGCCCAGGCTTTTGTAGACAGTCGTCAGCCGTTTAGTGCGTACCGCTTCTCAAACTCTACCGGGGACAGCCCGTCGTTGGAACTGTGCCGCCGCTTTGGGTTGTAG
>NZ_JBXFWG010000113.1:0-526 GCF_056854535.1 Stenotrophomonas sp. STEN054
TAATAGTTGCTTGATCAAACGTCTGCAAGATGGACAATCATCCTTCCTGCAGGCGCCTTCACAAGATACCTGCGCATACTTTCAAAGATCAGGGGAAGTGGCCTCAGCGCCATTCCCGTGTGCTGCGAAGTTTCCTTCGTAGCGAGCCGCCCATTATAGCCGGCTTTTCCGCTTCGTCAACACCTTTTTTTCAAGGCCGCCTCACCGGAGCGGACGTTGTTGCCGATGCTGCTTCGTCGTTGGACCCGAAGGTCTTTCGTCGTTGCGAGCCGCCTATTATGGCAGGCCTTTCAGCTTTGTCAACAACTTGTTGAAGGAACTTGAAGCTCTTCGTGAAGTTGTTGCTGCAAGTCCAGGTCAAAACCAGGTGCCTGCAAAAAAAGGAAAACCCCGTTGCTAAAGCAACGGGGTTCTCGGGTATAAACCCTGGCGATGACCTACTCTCGCATGGCTTGAGCCACACTACCATCGGCGCAGCTGCGTTTCACTTCCGAGTTCGGGATGGGATCGGGTGGTTCCACAGCGC
>NZ_JBXFWG010000114.1:0-519 GCF_056854535.1 Stenotrophomonas sp. STEN054
CGCACTGCGTGGGTAATACCATCGTTGTAGGGGGTGTCGGCAGGGCTGCCGCCCAGCACCAGCTCAATTCAAAGGCAACCGCCAACGCAACCGCCAATGCGAGAGCGGCAATACGTGGGCAGTCTGGGGCCAGTGGGGTACGCGGGCCCCCGCGGGGCCGCCTCGGCCCCCGCCTCTGACAGGTTCACGCGGCTGTTGGAACCTGCTGTTGGTGGGTGCCGACCGTTGGTCGGCACATCTGTCAGAGATCGAATGAATTCATCCACGCATGGCTTGGATCTACCGGGACGCGCGGCTGTTGGTAGGTGTCGACTTTGGTCTACACGATTTTTCGAAAAGGCATCGATATCCAACCCCGTGCCGACCAACGGTCGGCACCCACCAGAGCAGAACGCCGTTCGGACAGATCGCAGGAAACTGTCGAAGGCGGGGTGGGGCCCGGTTAAGGGGTGTTAGCGGCCATGGTTGCCCGACCCACCCCCCCAAGAGCGGTTTACCGCCAACCCCCCCACCCGCACC
>NZ_JBXFWG010000115.1:0-381 GCF_056854535.1 Stenotrophomonas sp. STEN054
GCCGGTAGCGCCGGGCCATGCCCGGCGGCTCCTGCTTTGGTAGGTGCGGACCACTGGTGCGCACGATTCCGGCGCCCGCGCAAACCATCCACGCATGGCGTGGATCTACTGCCGTGCTCGTCAATTCCACCGCAAGCCGGTAGCGCCGGGCCATGCCCGGCGGCTCCTGCTTTGGTAGGTGCGGACCATTGGTCCGCACGATTTCGGCGCCCGCGCAAACCATCCACGCATGGCGTGGATCTACTACCGTGCTCGTCAATTCCACCGCAAGCCGGTAGCGCCGGGCCATGCCCGGCGGCTCCTGCTTTGGTAGGTGCGGACCACTGGTGCGCACGATTCCGGCGCCCGCGCAAACCATCCACGCATGGCGTGGATCTACTG
>NZ_JBXFWG010000116.1:0-356 GCF_056854535.1 Stenotrophomonas sp. STEN054
CGCTTCGTCAACACCTTTTTTCAAGGTCGCCTCACCGGAGTGGACGTTGTTGCCGATGCTGCTTCGTCGTTGGACCCGAAGGTCTTTCGTCGTTGCGAGCCGCCTATTATGGCAGGCCTTTCAGCTTTGTCAACAACTTGTCGAAGGAACTTGAAGCTCTTCGTGAAGTTGTTGCTGCAAGTCCAGGTCAAAACCAGGTGCCTGCAAAAAAAGGAAAACCCCGTTGCGCAAGCAACGGGGTTCTCGGGTGTAAACCCTGGCGATGACCTACTCTCGCATGGCTTGAGCCACACTACCATCGGCGCAGCTGCGTTTCACTTCCGAGTTCGGGATGGGATCGGGTGGTTCCACAGCGC
>NZ_JBXFWG010000117.1:0-338 GCF_056854535.1 Stenotrophomonas sp. STEN054
GCTGCTGTTGACCGAAGATCGCGCTGCGCGCGTGAGCCGAGCGCAGGCTCGGCTCTACAGGACTTCGCGGCACCTGCCTTTGTAGAGCCGAGCCCATGCTCGGCTGCTGTTCGCCGAATACCGCGCTGCGCGCGTGAGCCGAGCGCAGGCTCGGCTCTACAGGACTTCGCGGCACCTGCCTTTGTAGAGCCGAGCCCATGCTCGGCTGCTGTTGACCGAAGATCGCCCTGCGCGCGTGAGCCGAGCGCAGGCTCGGCTCTACAGGACTTCGCGGCACCTGCCTTTGTAGAGCCGAGCCCATGCTCGGCTGCTGTTCGCCGAAGATCGCGCTGCGCGCG
>NZ_JBXFWG010000118.1:0-285 GCF_056854535.1 Stenotrophomonas sp. STEN054
GCTGTGCCGCCGCTGCGCGGCGCCGCCCGAGCACAGGCTCGGGCGCTACATCCGGTCGCCCGTGTAGAGCCGAGCCCATGCTCGGCTGCTGTGCCGCCGCTGCGCGGCGCCTCCCGAGCATAGGCTCGGGCGCTACATCCGGTCGCCCCTGTAGAGCCGAGCCCATGCTCAGCTGCTGTGCCGCCGCTGCGCGGCGCCGCCCGAGCACAGGCTCGGGCGCTACATCCGGTCGCCCGTGTAGAGCCGAGCCCATGCTCGGCTGCTGTGCCGCCGCTGCGCGGCGCC
>NZ_JBXFWG010000119.1:0-223 GCF_056854535.1 Stenotrophomonas sp. STEN054
GGGGGGGGGGGGGGGGGGGGGGGGGGGGGGGGGGGGGGGGGGGGGGGGGGGGGGGGGGGGGGGGGGGGGGGGGGGGGGGGGGGGGGGGGGGGGGGGGGGGGGGGGGGGGGGCGGGGGGGGGGGGGGGGGGGGGGGGGGGGGGGGGGGGGGGGGGGGGGGGGGGGGGGGGGGGGGGGGGGGGGGGGGGGGGGGGGGGGGGGGGGGGGGGGGGGGGGGGGGGGGG
>NZ_JBXFWG010000120.1:0-213 GCF_056854535.1 Stenotrophomonas sp. STEN054
GCTGCTGTTGACCGAAGATCGCGCTGCGCGCGTGAGCCGAGCGCAGGCTCGGCTCTACAGGACTTCGCGGCACCTGCCTTTGTAGAGCCGAGCCCATGCTCGGCTGCTGTTGACCGAAGATCGCGCTGCGCGCGTGAGCCGAGCGCAGGCTCGGCTCTACAGGACTTCGCGGCACCTGCCTTTGTAGAGCCGAGCCCATGCTCGGCTGCTGTT
>NZ_JBXFWG010000121.1:0-201 GCF_056854535.1 Stenotrophomonas sp. STEN054
GTAATGGCGGCTGTTGGTGGGTGCCGACCGTTGGTCGGCACATCTGTCGGTTATCGAGTGAATTCATCCACGCATGGCGTGGCTCTACTGGTAATGGCGGCTGTTGGTGGGTGCCGACCGTTGGTCGGCACATCTGTCGGTTATCGAGTGAATTCATCCACGCATGGCGTGGCTCTACTGGTAATGGCGGCTGTTGGTGGG